>JBEGTE010000001.1:0-47227 GCA_041179605.1 Actinomycetota bacterium
TCGGAATCCCCAGTTGCGAACGAACCGGCCCCGCGTTCTTGAAACCGGGGTGGAACACCATTGCGTTGACGAAGGTCACACCGATTTCGGCGAAAACCTGCGCAACGCGCTCGGGAGACAAGGAAATGTCGATTCCGAGAGCAGTCAGGACGTCATTAGCGCCCGACTTGCTCGACGCCGCGCGGTTTCCGTGTTTGATCACGGGGACACCCGCCGCGGCGACGACCATCGACGCGATCGACGAGACGTTGAGAACACCGACTGGGTCACCACCACTGCCTACGATGTCGACGGCATCGGACGAGACGTCAATCGGCAGAGCTGCGGACAGGATTGCGTCGCGGAAACCGACGACCTCGTCGACCGACTCCCCCTTGACACGCAGCGCGACGAGGAAACCCGCGAGCTGCGCTTCGGTGACTTCGCCGTTCATCACTGCCGTCATCGCAGCCGACGACTCGGCAACAGTCAGTGATTCGCCGCGCACGAGGGCGTCGAGAATGTCGGTCCACGTCTTCTGGGTCACTCCCCCACCCTATCGCGCGAAAGTGTTGGGACTTTGGACACGAAAATTGCGAAAAACACCGAAAAACACCGCCAAAATGGCAAAATCGCACCTCGAAGTTCGCCATAATAGAAGACGTGACTAGTGCATCAATGCTTCGCTCCGCTCCGGTCGTCAACCGACCGAACTCGGTAGCTGTCGGAACAATCGTGTGGCTTGCGAGCGAGGTGATGTTCTTCGCTGGTCTGTTCGCGATCTACTTCTCGCTCCGCTCCATGGCACCCGAGCTCTGGGCCGAGCAGACGGCAAAGCTGAACGTACCGTTCTCGCTTGTCAACACCACCGTCCTCGTGCTGTCGTCGGTAACGTGCCAGTTCGGTGTGTTCGCCGCCGAACGCTTGCAGGCTCGCCGCACCAGTTGGTCCCCCAAGGATTGGGGTGCAATCGAGTGGTTCTGGCTCACCTACGCGATGGGCGCGTTCTTCGTTGTCGGCCAGGTTTACGAGTACGCGATGCTCACCTCCGAGTGGATCATGCTCAACTCGGATGCGTACGGCTCGGCGTTCTACCTCACCACCGGTTTCCACGGACTTCACGTGACCGTCGGTCTCATCGCCTTTGTTCTCATCATCGCCCGCATTCAGGCGCTTAAGGTGTTCACGCACCGCGACGCCATCTCCGCAGTTGCCGTGTCGTACTACTGGCACTTCGTCGACGTGGTGTGGATCGGGCTCTTCCTCGTGATTTACGTACTCAAGTAATCGAAAGCCAGAAAATGACACACACTCCTCGTCGTGGGCGACGCCACCCGCTCGCCTCTGTAGCACTGTTACTCATTGGACTGTTCGCATCGGGCGGCACCTACGCACTGGCAACGGGTGCGGCAACCGCATCCGACAACGTACCTTCCGCCGCTCAGATCGAAAACGGTAAGGCTCTCTTCGCCGCGAACTGTGCGTCATGCCACGGTTTGAACGCAGAAGGCACCAAGGCAGGTCCGGCTCTCGCTGGTGTTGGCGCGTTGGCTGTTGAATTCCAGGTTGGAACCGGTCGGATGCCGATGGCCGGCAGCGGACCCCAGGCCGAAAAGAAGCCCGTTCAGTTCTCGCAGGCCGACATCGACGCCATGGCGGCGTGGGTTGCGAGCCTCGCTCCCGGTCCGGGAATTCCGGAAGACGAGTACCTCACCGGTGGTGACGCTTCTAACGGTGCCGAACTGTTCCGCATCAACTGTGCGATGTGCCACAACGTCGCGGGCGCCGGTGGCGCTTTGACCGAAGGTAAGTTCGCGCCCAATCTTCACAACATCGACCCCGTGCACATCTACGCCGCGATGGTCACCGGACCTCAGAACATGCCCGTTTTCTCGGACATGAACCTGACGCCCGAAGAAAAGCGTGATGTCATCGCGTACCTCACCTTCATGGACGAGAACGGATCCGTCGGAGGGCTTGACCTCGGTGCACTGGGACCGGTTTCCGAAGGACTCTTCGTCTGGATCTTCGCACTCGGTGGGCTCGTCGCCATCACCATCTGGCTCACGGCGAAGTCGAATTAGGTTTACGGAAAGGTCAATCGAATGGCAAAGTCAAGCAAGACCGTAGCGGTCAAGGGCGGCACGGCTGTCGAAAGCCCGAATCGAATTCAGAACCCTGGGTTCGAGCCGGAACACAAGCGTATTCACGACGTCGACCCCGCCAAGGCGTCGAAGGCAGAGCGTGGAATTTCCGCCCTATTTCTCCTGTCGGGAATCCTCAGCGCGTCAGCGTTCGTCCTCTACTTCCTCTTCCCCATCGTCCCCGGAGACCTCTGGTCGGTTCGCCTCAACACCCTTCTCGTCGGTGTAGCCATTGCCGCCGGACTCCTCACGCTCGGAGTAGGCACCGTTCATTGGGCCAAGGCACTCATGCACGGACACGAACTGGTCGAGGAACGTCACGAAACCCGTGGAGACGAACCGACCCGCAAGCGTGCCGTCGAGATCTTCCAGGAAGCGAACAAGGAGTCAGGCTGGACGCGTCGCCGACTGCTCCGTAACTCGCTGATCACCGCGCTCGCCGCGTTCCCGATCCCCGCTATTGCGCTTTTCCGCGACCTCGCCCCAGCAGCAGACCCTGTCCAGATGCTCAAGCACACCGCGTGGCGTGCGGGAACTCGTCTCGCTCGTGACCCCAGCGGGACCCCGATTAAGGCATCAGAAGTCACCATCGGCTCGGCGTTCCACGTAATCCCCGAAGACCTCCACAACTACCACGAGACGTTCCTCAACGAGAAGGCGAAGTCGGCAGTCCTCCTCATGCGCCTGCCCGTAGAAGAACTAAACATCTCGGAAGAGCGCAAGGACTGGTCGTACGACGGAATCGTCGCGTACTCCAAGATTTGTACTCACGTCGGTTGCCCGGTTGCACTGTACGAACAGCAGACCCACCACCTGCTCTGTCCTTGCCACCAGTCAGAATTCGACGTCGCCAACGAGTGTGCGGTTATCTTCGGACCCGCCGCTCGCCCTCTCCCCCAGCTCCCCATCACGGTGGACGCTGAGGGCTACCTTGTCGCTCAAAGCGACTTCCTTGAACCCGTCGGACCTAGCTTTTGGGAGCGTACACAGTGACCGTCGCAACTAAGTCAAAGCCCACGCGTCAGCCTTCTGGCGCCGGAATGCGTTTCGTTGGTGGTGTCGCCAACTACCTGGACGAGCGCACCTCGATCTCGACCGCCGTCAAGACCCTCGGACGAAAGATCTTCCCCGACCACTGGTCGTTCATGCTCGGTGAAATCGCGCTCTACTCCTTCGTCATCATCTTGCTTTCGGGGACCTTCCTCACGCTGTTCTTCGAACCGGCAATGACGGAAGTCCACTACGACGGCTCCTACGCGCCTCTCAAGGGCATCCAGATGTCTGCCGCGTATTCGTCGACGCTGAACATCACGTTCGACATTCGTGGTGGCTTGCTCATGCGCCAGGTACACCACTGGGCCGCGTTGTTGTTCGTCGCGTCAATTGGTCTGCACATGCTTCGAGTGTTCTTCACCGGCGCATTCCGCAAGCCGCGCGAAATCAACTGGGTAGTCGGGTTCCTCCTCTTCATCATGGCGATGGCCGAGGGCTTCACCGGTTACTCACTCCCCGACGACCTGCTCTCGGGCAACGGTCTTCGCATCATCGACGGCATGATCAAGGGAATCCCCGGCGTCGGTCTCTGGATTTCGTACCTGCTGTTCGGTGGCGAATTCCCCGGAAACGACGTCATCCCGCGCCTCTACATGCTGCACATCATGTTGCTTCCCGCAATCGTGATTGCCCTGATCGCCGTGCACCTCGTGCTCCTCATCGTCAACAAGCACACACAGTTCGCTGGACCGGGTCGCACCGAAAAGAACGTCGTCGGTTCGCCGATTCTTCCCGTCTTCGCCGCGAAGGCCGGCGGATTCTTCTTCCTCGTGTTCGGTGTCACGATGCTCATCGCATCGCTCGTCACCATCAACCCGATCTGGAGCTACGGACCGTATGACCCGTCCCCGGTTTCGGCTGGAACCCAGCCTGACTGGTACATCGGTTTCGCTGACGGTATGTTGCGCCTCATTCCTTCTGGCTGGGAAATCGTGATTTTCGGTGGAACATTATCGCTCAACCTCATCGTTCCGATCACCGTCCTGATGCTGTTCATCGTTGCCGTCATGTTCTACCCGTTCTTTGAAGCGTGGGTTACCGGCGACACGCGTGAGCACCACATCGCAGAGCGTCCTCGTAACGCCCCTACGCGTACCGCAATCGGAGCTGCGGGTGTTACGTTCTACGCCGTCCTGTGGGCGGCCGCATCGTCCGACCTCATCGCGACGCACTTCCGCACCACCATCGAAGGCGTCATCGTGACACTTCAGGTGCTCTTGATTGTTGGACCGTTCATCGCGTTCTGGCTCACCAAGAAGGTTGCTCTCGCGCTGCAGCGCAAGGACCGTGAAATCGTCCTCCACGGATACGAGTCGAGCCGAATTGTTCGACTTCCCGGCGGTGAATATCGCGAGATCCACACACCGCTCAACGCGTATGAGCAGTGGCGCCTGGTTTCGTTCGACGAGTACGAGCCGGCGGTTCTGCGCCCCAACGCAAAGGGGAAGATTACCGTCGGTGCCCGGGTTCGTGCAGGGCTCTCGAGCTTCTACTTCGAGGATCGAATTGCACCGGTCACGAAGCCCGAGCTCGAATCGGCATCGCACCACTAAACAATGCACGAAGTGGGGCCGCATCACGAGATGTGGCCCCACTTCTTTGTGCCTGTTATGGCAGAAAGCTCCCGATAGCGGCGAGTACGAAGGCCGCGATCACAAGACAACCGCATCCCTGCATGCACGACCCGAAAAAGCCTGTCGCGCGCGGGGGTTGCACCACGTTTACCACCAGATGTGTAGTACTTTCGCTCGGGATGTTCAGCGTCACTGACTCTCCGTCGTGAAGGACGACCTCCTCGTTAGAGAGGGTCGCCGGGTCGTCAGGAGTAGACGGGTGAGCGTGTCGAGAGGCGTCGTGCCCGGTCGCATTTGTTTCTGGAGTGTCCGAATTTGCAGGGCCTTTGTCCATGTCATCACATTATTCCCGAGCACAGACATGAAAGAACCCCCGCATTAGCGCGGGGGTTCAATCGCGGGTATTAGCGGCGGTAAGTGCCGCGGAACGGTTCGAAGAACCAACCGATGAATGTAATGAGGACAAGGCCGAGCGAGAACAGAGCCAGCCAGACACCGACAGACATCGCAAGCATCAGCACTCCACCAGCGGCACCGGCGAAGAACGGCCACCACGACCACGGGAGAAAATATCCCTGCTCGGTGTCGCCGTCATCAATGTCAGCGACCTCTGAGTCCTCGGGCAGGACGCCGCCCTGGCGACGCAGGTTGAGGAACAAGAATCCGCCGAGCAGCAGGAACATAATCATCGTCAGCGCGATGCCGATGTTGCCGACCCACTCGATTCGGCCTTCGCCGAAGTAGTTCCAGGTCGGGTAGATGACGGCGAATACCGCAAAGAACGCCGCGAGAACGAAATAGATGGTGACGTTACTCTTCATTGTTGTGTCCCCTACTTGTCCAGGTAGCCGGCGGGTGCCGTCTCGGGGTGGTTGAGGTCGAACGCAGGCGATTCAGAACGAATGCGCGGAATCGACGTGAAGTTGTGGCGCGGCGGCGGGCACGACGTCGCCCACTCGAGCGAGCGTCCGTAACCCCACGGGTCGTTGACCGTGACGTCCGGTGCGTTGCGCTTGGTCCACCACACGTTGTAGAGGAACGGAATCATCGATACGGCAAGAATCATCGAGCCAACCGTCGACAGCTGGTTCATCCAGGTGAACCCGTCTTCGACCAAGAAGGTTGCGTATCGACGCGGCATTCCCATGACACCCGCCCAGTGCTGGATGAGGAAGGTCATGTGGAAGCCGATGAATAGAATCCAGAAGTGCAGGTGACCGAGGTCTTCACGCAACTTCTTTCCCGTCCACTTCGGCCACCAGAAGTAGAAGCCGGCGAACATCGCGAACACGACGGTACCAAAGATCACGTAGTGGAAGTGCGCGACGACGAAGTACGTGTCGGAGATGTGGAAGTCGAGTGCTGGCGATGCCAGGATGACTCCGGTGAGTCCACCGAAAACGAACGACACGAGGAAGCCGAGTGCAAACACAATCGGCGTTTCGAAGGTGATTGACCCTCGCCACATCGTTCCGACCCAGTTGAAGATTTTCACACCGGTTGGAACCGCGATCAACATCGTCATGAGCGCGAAGAACGGCAACAGCACACTGCCGGTGACGTACATGTGGTGTGCCCACACGGTCATCGACAGGGCCGCAATCGCGATCGTCGCGAATACCAACGTCTTGTAGCCGAAAATCGGCTTACGCGAGAACACGGGCAGGATTTCGGAGATGATTCCAAAGAACGGCAACGCGATGATGTACACCTCGGGGTGTCCGAAGAACCAGAACAGGTGCTGCCACAGAATGGCGCCTCCTGTTTCTGCGTCATAAACGTGTGAACCGAATACACGGTCGGATCCGAGAGCAAGCGCCGCGGCTGCGAACACGGGGAAGACCATGATGATGAGCAGCGAGGTGACGAGAGTGTTCCACGAGAAAATCGACATGCGCCACATCGTCATACCCGGTGCACGCATCGTGATGATCGTGGTGATGAAGTTAACCGCACCCATGATGGTTCCGAAGCCGGAAAGGCCAAGTCCGAATACCCACATGTTCGCGCCAACGCCAGGAGTGAACGTTGTCGACGACAGCGGTGTGTAGGCGAACCACCCGAACGATGCCGCACCCTGCGGGGTCAGGAACCCTGCAGTGGCAACGGCCGAGCCGAAGAAGTAGAACCAGAACGCAAGCGCGTTTAGCCTGGGGAATGCCACGTCCGGTGCTCCGATTTGAAGCGGCATCAACACGTTTGCAAAGGCAGCAAACAGAGGCGTCGCAAACATGAGGAGCATGAGCGTTCCGTGCATCGTGAAGAGCTGGTTGTACTGCTCTTTGGTCACGAGCGTGAGACCGGGTTCGAAAAGTTGCGCGCGAATGACGAGCGCCATGACTCCGGCGATGAGGAAGTACACGAACGACGTGACGAAGTACATGTATCCGATGGTCTTGTGGTTCGTCGTGGTCAGGTAGTCAAGGAACACCATCCCCTGACGGCCGGCCTTTACGGTCGAGGCACCTGCGGGGATCGAAGCCGCGGGACGAGGAGCAGTCGTTGTCATGATGTTGCCTTAGCCTTCTGTGGTTCCATCGTTATTGGTATTGAGTTCTGCGCCGAGCTGACCGACCTGGCCGGCGTCTCGGAGCGACTGAATGTACGCGTCATACTCGGCCTGTGACACGACCTTGACCGTGAAGAGCATGAGCGAGTGATATTCGCCGCACAATTCTGCACACTTACCGCGGTAGGTGCCTTCCTTCTCGGGAGTGACGTACCAGTGGTTCGTCTGGCCCGGAAGCATGTCCTTCTTGTACAAGAAATCGACGATCCAGAAGGAGTGGTTGACGTCACGCGATTCGAGGTCGAATTCAATCGTCTTGCCGACGGGCAAGTAGAGGACAGGGAGGGAATCCTCGATGATGTGGTTGGCGTCGTTTTCTTGCGCCTGAATTCCGGTCTCGTAGACGCCGTCAGTGACGTAGTTGAAGTCCCACGCCCAACGCTTTCCGAACACCTGGATGGTGTAATCGGGGTTGGGGTTGACTTTTTCGATGACCGCTTCGTCACGCGCCGTAAAGGCAAAGAATCCGATGATGAGAATGAGCGGCACGATCGTGAAGAACGTTTCGATCGGCATGTTGTAGCGAAGCTGAGCGGGAAGACCCGTGTCGCTGCTGCGACGGCGGTACGCGATGGCTGCCCAAATCATGAGACCCCACGTGATGACACCGACGATGAGGAGAACAATCCACGACGTCGACCACAGGCCGATGATGCGCGACGTGACGTTCGTCGTGTCGGGATCCGTGGGAAGCCAACCCTGGAGTTCCTGGTCGGTACATCCCGACAGAGTTAGCGCAGTGGCAATCGCTACAGTTGCGGCCGTCCAGCGAAGTCGGTTCTTCAGCACCTCAAACCTCTCCAACATTCTGTGTGTGGTGATGAGTTCAGTCTAGAGGAAAGCGAGCACCGAAATCGTCGTTTCGGCACGAAAAAACCGCGAAAAGTCGGTGATTTTTCGCGGTTTATTCGAATTCGGTACTTTAGTCCCGATTAGTTGAACGAGTCTCCGCACGCACACGTGTTCTGGGCATTGGGGTTGTTGATCTGAAAGCCGGACGCCTGAATCGAGTCTTCGTAGTCAATCTCAGCACCGTCAAGATACGGAGCGCTCTTCTTGTCGATGACGACCTGGACACCATCGAAATCAACGACGGCGTCGCCCTCGTTGTCGCGTTCATCAAAGAACAGGTCATAACGGAATCCGCTGCAGCCGCCGGCCTTGACAACAAGGCGCAAGCGCAGATCGTCGCGTTGTTCGCGCTCGAGCAGGCCCTTCGCCTTGTCCACGGCGGCGGGAGTCAGGGTGACTCCGTGTGTAGCTTCGGTGAGAGTGTTTCCAGTCATGGTTTGATTTTACCCCCGTTGTCAAACTTCACGGTCGTTGAGTCGGGTGAGGAACAGTGTTTCGGCAAGAATCGCGCGCTCAAACACCGCGAGCGATAGGGACTCGTTGGGGCTGTGCGCCCTCGACGCAGGGTCTTCGACACCCGTGACGAGGATTTGCGCGTCAGGGAATCGCGTGACCAGGTCGGCGATGAACGGAATCGAACCGCCGACGCCGGCAAGCACGGGATCGACGCCGTTCCATGCGTCCCGCAGGGAGTCGAGTTCCAACGCGACGGCCGAACCCGACGTGTCGACGAGGAACGCGTTTCCGAGGTCGGGAGTCCCGAATGTGAGGTGCGCTCCCCACGGAGCAGTTGCCTCGAGGTGGGCGCGGATGGCGTTCCATGCGTCCGTCGCCGACTGACCGGGAGCGACTCTCACGGACACCTTGATCGTCACCGATGGAATCAGCGTGTTGGACGCGTTCTGAACGGTCGGCGCGTCGATTCCCGTTATGGTGATCGCCGGTTGGAACCAAATTCGCGACAGAATCGGCCCGTCCCCCACTTCCGACACGCCGTCGAGCAAACCGGAATCGTGGACGAGCTCGTCGTGACTGAAGTCAGGAACGGGTGCTGCATAACTTGTGAGTCCCGCTACCGCAACGGACCCGTCGTCGTTGTACAACTTCGAGACAAGGGTCATCGCGGCCATCATCGCGTCAGGCACCGCTCCCCCGAGCATTCCCGAGTGAGAAGCGTGCTCGAGCGTAGAAACGGTGAGCGAGAAGGCGACATTTCCACGGAGGCTGACAGTGAGCGACGGGATGTCGACCGTTCGATTGTCGCTGTCGGCAACGACGATGACGTCGGCGCGCAACATTCGTGTGTGTGCGTCCAGGATTGTGGTGAAGGACCTCGAACCGAATTCCTCTTCGCCCTCGATGAACATCGCGAGTCCGATGTTGAGGTCGTCGCCCAACACATCTCGGATTGCTTCAAGAGCAGTGAGGTGCACGAGCACGCCGGCCTTGTCGTCCGCTGCACCGCGACCGTAAAGTCGACCGTCACGCTCAACCGGATCGAACGGCTCGCTGTCCCAAACTTCGGAATCGCCGGGAGGTTGCACGTCGTGGTGTGCGTAGAGCAGGACGGTGGGATACCCCGGAGCAGGCTCGCGTCGAGCAAGCACTGCGGGCTGACCATACTTTGACTCGTTCGCCTGCTGTTCGCGGACGATCGTCACCTCGTCGAAGATGCCGAGTGCGCGAAGTCGATCGGCGACAAATTGCGCGCTCGCCTCGACGTGTGCCGGGTCGAACCCGTCCCACGACACCGACGGAATACGCACCAGGTCTTTCAACGTGTCAAGCGCAGCAGGAGTCATCGCGGTGATCCGCTGGCGAAGGGCGTCTGTCGAACGGTCGTGGTCGGTCATAACGGTAATCTAATAAACACTGACCTCAAGGAGACACGGACGTGACCGATTCGACGGAAAAGAACACCACCGGCAAGGGACACGCGACCCCGTCGCGCAAAGAGCGCGAGGCTGCCCGCAAGCGTCCTCTCGTGCCGGCTCGTTCAAAGCTGACGAAGGAAGAACGTCGCAAGCGCGGCGAACAGCGAATGGTTGCACGGGCCGGTCTCGAAGCGGGCGACGAACGTTACTTGCCAATTCGCGACAAGGGTCCTCAGAAGCGCATGGTCCGCGATATCGTCGACGCACGATTCACGGTGGGCGAGTTCATGATCCCGCTGATGTTCGCGGTAATCATCGTCACCTTCCTCCCCGACTACAACTACTCGCAGACGCTACAGTTCACCGTTCTCATCGCCCTGTACGGCTTCTTCCTCGTCGGACTCGTCGATGCGATGATCCTCGGACGCACGGTCACCAAGAAGCTTCAGGCGAAGTTTGGCGAGGTCGAAAAGGGTGTCAAGTGGTACGCCGGTGTGCGTGCATTCCAGTTCCGTCCGCTTCGCGTTCCCAAGCCTCGCGTCGCGCGCGGCGACGTCATCGAGTAACTAGCGCAATCCGCGCACAATGCGCGACGCCCAGAACGGTCCCTCATAGAGGAACGCGGTGTACCCCTGCACCAGGGTCGCGCCGGCGTCGAGTCGTTCGCGAAGGTCGGCGGTGGTGGTAACACCACCCACCGAAATCACACAGAAATCCGCGGGAACGATCGAGCGAAGGCGCCGGAGAACCTGAATCGAGCGGGCGGCGACAGGCGGACCGGACAGCCCGCCAGCACCCATCGCCTCGACCTGAGCGGGTGAGGTTGTGAGTCCGTCACGCGACAGCGTCGTGTTCGTCGCGATGATTCCGTCGAGTCCGATGCGCAACGCCATCGCGGCAACGGCGTCGACGCCGTCATCCGTCAGGTCGGGGGCAATTTTGACGAGGACAGGCGTTTCCCCCGCCGCAGATTTGACTGCTGTCAGGAGCGGTTCAAGCTTGTCGATCTCTTGGAGTCCGCGAAGTCCTGGCGTGTTCGGCGAGGACACGTTCACTGCGAGATAATCGGCCAGCGGCGCGAGCGTCCGTGTCGATTCGAGATAGTCGTCAATCGCGTCGTCGACCTCGACAACACGGCTCTTACCGATGTTGACTCCGACGATCGGACCACCGCGGCGAACGAGACGTGGACGAACCGCGGTCGCGCCATCGTTGTTGAACCCCATCCGATTGATGAGCGCCTTGTCGGCGATGAGGCGGAACAAACGAGGACGGTCGTTTCCGGACTGCGCCTTGGCGGTCACCGTCCCGACCTCGACATGACTGAAGCCCAGCCCCCACAGAATCTGGTACACACGCGCGTTCTTGTCGAACCCCGCCGCGAGCCCGAATGGAGACTCGAACGTCAAACCGAGTGTGTGGACTGCACGCGATCGGGACGGGCGGGTGACGAGTCGAAGCACGCGCGTCGCACCGAGCGATTGGCCGATGCGGAGGAGCGCGACGACGAACTCGTGAGCATGTTCGGGGTCCATGCGTGCAAACACGAGCCGAAAAATCGCCCGATAGATCACGGCGCTTGAGTCTTTCCGCCGTCGTTGCGGAGCTCCTCGATAGCGCGATCGAAGTCGGCCAGGGATTCGAACGCCTTGTACACGCTGGCGAATCGCAGGTATGCGACGAGGTCAATCGTGCGCAACTCCGGAAGAATGGCGAGTCCGATTTCGTTCGCATCGATCTGGGAAACACCGGTCGCACGGACGTTTTCTTCGACGCGCTGCGCGAGTGACGCGAGTTCGGCATCGGTTACAGGGCGACCTTGGCACGCCTTGCGAACACCAGACACGATCTTTTCCCGCGAGAATGGCTCGACGACTCCGTTGCGCTTGATAACCGACAGGCTCGCGGTTTCGAGGGTTGAGAATCGACCGGCGCACGACGGGCACTCACGACGACGACGAATCGAGAGGCCATCGTCCGAGGTACGAGAATCGATCACTCGACTGTCAGTGTGACGGCAGAACGGACAGAACACTCAATCACCTCTCGAATCGTGCGGTCACGGCGTCTCCGTGAGCGGGCAGGTTCTCCGCCTGCGCGAACGTCACGACGTCGTCGGCAACGGCTCGCAGCGCCTCGCGCGAATACCGAACCGTCTGACGCGGGCGCAGGAAAGTGGCCGGGCCGAGGGCCGCCGCGTGACGCGCGTTGCCGTCGGTCGGAAGCACGTGGTTCGACCCCGCAAGGTAATCCCCCAACGACACGGGGGTTTCGGAACCGACAAAGATCGCCCCCGCGTTGCGAATTCGTGCGGCGATGATTTCCGCATTGCGCGTGTGAATTTCGAGGTGTTCGGGGGCGTACGCGTCCGAGACGCGAATCGCGTCGTCAATCGAGTCGACGATGATGATGCGGGACTGCTCCCCCATCAACGCGGCCGTGACGCGCTCGCGGTGACGGGTCGTCGTGACACGCGACGTGACCTTGGCACTGACCTGGGCGGCGAGTGCAACCGAGTCAGTCACGAGCACCGCGCTCGCCAGCTCGTCGTGTTCCGCTTGCGACACCAAATCTGCGGCGACGAGGTCGGGGCTGGCGGTGTTGTCGGCGATGACGAGGATTTCGGTCGGGCCGGCTTCAGAGTCGATACCAACGACACCCGACACAACGCGCTTGGCTGCCGCGACGAAGGCGTTACCGGGGCCTGTAATGACGGACACGGGTTCGAGCCCCAGTTCGGGGACACCGTAGGCGAGAGCGCCGATTGCGCTCGCACCGCCCATCGCGTACACCTCGGTAATTCCCAGCATGTGGGCAACAGCGGCAATTGTCGGGTGAACCGAGAACCCGAATTCCTTCTGGCCAGGGCTGACGAGAGCGATCGACTCGACACCGGCCACCTGTGCCGCGATGACGTTCATGACAACGCTCGATGGATATACCGCCTTGCCGCCCGGCACATAGAGGCCGACGCGCTCGACGGGCACCCAGTGTTGTTCGACGAATGCGCCCGGCGCGATTTCGGTGATGGCGGGGACGGGAACCTGTGCGAGAGAACCTGCGCGGACTCGCGTGATGGCGTGTGAAATCGCAGCGCGCAGGTGTTCATCGAGGGAAGCGTCAGCGGCAGCCAAAATCATCTCGGGGACGCGAATCGACTCGGCGTATCCTCCGTCGAAACGCATGGCGTGATCCTGCAAAGCCTCGAGTCCCCGCGCACGCACATCGGCGACGAGTTCCACCGCGACCGCGAGCGCATCAGTTTCGGCACGCGCTGCACGGGGAACGAGCGCCCGTGCCTGTGCGGCACTGAGCGGGCCGTGTGGCGCCGAAATCGTGGTCAACATCCCCTCAATGCTACCGTTGTGACTAATCCGCCGACCGCTTGACCCGAGGAGTACAAGAAACACATGTCCCCTCAGGATGCATTCCTCGCGGCGTTCTCGCTTCACCCCGCCGGTGTCGCCGTTATCACCGCCAATTCCCCGTCGGGTGAGCCGGTCGGATTCACTGCAACGTCACTTGCGTCGTTTTCGGCAGAGCCTCCTCGCGCGTCGTTCAACATTGCCCAGCACGCATCGTCATATTCGGCCGTCACAATCGGTGCGCGCGTCCTGTTGCATTTCCTTGCCGGCCACCAGGTCGGCGTTGCGCGAATCATGGCGGGAGCGGCCGAGCATCGTTTCGACGGCAATCACTGGGCAACCGATGATCGCGGACTACCCCGCCTTAGCGGTGTCCGTGCCGTCCTCGATGCACACGTCGTCGCAGTCACCGAGGTCGGTGCGAACGCTTCCGTCATCGTCGAAATCGATGGCGGAGACACCAACGTCGACTGCACTCCCCTCGTCTACGTCGAACGCCGCTATCACGCGGTCGGCGACATCGTCGACTAGACGAGCGCGTTCGGACCGAGCACTCGGCGAAGCTCGCCGTAAAGGGCTCCACTCACCGCTACTCGGTGAGGAAGCGTGAACACACGCACCGTGTCGGGGTGTCGCACTCGCAGCTCGACCTCCGAGTTCCCGGGGTGACGCTTGAGAATCTCGTCCAGTTCCGCGATGACGCTCGTCGTCGCGTGACTCGAGGGCAACTGGACCTTGACGAGAGTCACCTCGTTGACGTTGACGGTTTCCAGTTCGCGAATGTCCTGAGCCATCAAGGACACCGCGTTCTCGCGCAGTCGAATTCGCCCCGAGACCGCCACGACGGTGTCGTTGACAAGTTTGAGGCGCAGTTCCTCGTACGCACGGCCCAACACCGAAACCTGAATCGACCCCGACATGTCCTCGAGCACGGCCATCGCGAAGTGCTTGCCGGAGGTCCGCGCAACGCGCATCTCAACGTTGCGCAACAGACCGGCGAAAGTCACCTGGTCACCTTCGTTCGCGCCAATGAGTTCGTATTCGGCGTCCGCGTCTTCACTGTCAGCCACCTTTGGCGACACCTGCAGGTCACTGACCAGAATGGTGGCCGCGCGCGTCAAGGCTGATTCCTGACCGTTGAGCGGGTGGTCGGACACGTAGAGACCGAGCATGTCACGTTCGAACTCGAGCTTGGTCTTGCGCGGCCATTCCGGACGTTCGGGGACAAGCACGACGGGTTCGTCGAACAACTCGCCGAAATCGAAACCGATATCGCCCTTGGACGCGTCCTTCTTGGTGCGCGTTGCGTCCTCGACCACCTTTTCGTGCACGTCCAACAGGGCACGGCGTGTGTGACCGAAACGATCAAACGCACCCGCCTTGATGAGTGCCTCGAGAGTTCGCTTCTGCAACGCTGGCAGCGGGACGCGGTCGAGGAAGTTTTGAAATGACTCGTACGGACCGTTCGCGTTGCGCTCCGAAACGATGTGATCGACGACTCCTTCGCCGACGTTTTTGATCGACCCGAGGCCGAATCGCACGTCTTCCCCGACGGCGGCGAAGTACAAAACCGATTCATTGATATCCGGTGCGAGGACGCGAACGCCCATGCGCCTGGCCTCGACGAGGTAGCCGCCGAGCTTGTCGCGGTCGTCACCTACGCTGGTCAACAGTCCGGCGAGGAATTCGGCGGGATAGTGAGCCTTGAGATACGCCGTGAAGTACGCGACTACCCCGTAGGCGGCGGAGTGTGACTTGTTAAACGCGTAGTCCGAGAACGGAACAAGAATCTCCCACAGAGTGTCTATGGCGCTCTTACTGAATCCGCGCTCGATCATCCCCTCCGAGAACGGGCCGAACTCCTTGTCGAGGACTTCCTTCTTCTTCTTTCCCATCGCGCGGCGCAAATTGTCTGCTTGTGCGAGCGAATAGCCGGCGACACGCTGAGCAATCTGCATGACCTGCTCTTGGTACACGATGAGACCGTAGGTGGGGTCGAGAATGTCACTGAGCGGCTCGGCGAGTTCCTTGTGGATGGGGGTGATCTGCTGCATCCCCTGCTTGCGCATGGCGTAGTTCGTGTGCGACTTCATCGCCATCGGGCCGGGGCGATACAACGCCAAAACCGCCGAGATGTCCTCGAATGAGTCGGGTTGCATCTGCTTGAGCAACTGACGCATGGGCGGCGAATCCAACTGGAAGATTCCGAGCGTCTCGCCCGTCGACAGCAGTTCAAACACGGCCGGATCGTCATAGGTGAGGTCTTCGAGAACGACCGTCTCGCCCCTGTTGCGCTCGATGTTGATGAGGGCGTCATCGAGAATGTCAAGGTTTCGAAGACCCAAGAAGTCCATCTTGATGAGACCGAGCGACTCGCAGGTCGGATAGTCAAACTGGGTGATGATCTGGCCGTCGTTGGATCGCATCATGAGCGGCACGATGTCGGACAGCTTGGCGTCGGACATGATGACACCGGCGGCGTGGACACCGGTGTTGCGCTTGATGTTTTCAATTCCACGCGCGGTTTCGTAGACGATCTTCGCTTCGGGACTAGCCTCGACAACCTCACGGAACGGTGCGGCTTCCTTGAATCGGGGGTTGTCCTTGTCGAACATGTCCGCCAGTGACATGTCGCGACCGAGCTGCATCGGCGGGACCGCCTTGGTCAGTCGGTCTCCGACCTCGTACGGGTAGCCGAGCACGCGAGCGGAGTCCTTGAGCGCCTGCTTCGCCTTGATGATGTTGTACGTCGCAATCTGGGCGACGTAATCCGAGCCGTACTTTTCCGTCACGTACCGCTTGACGTCGTCACGACGTTTGGTGGAGAAGTCGATATCGAAGTCGGGCATCGACTCACGTTCCGGGTTGAGGAATCGTTCAAACAGAAGTCCGTGCTCGAGCGGCTCGAGGTCGGTGATTCGCATTGCGTACGCCGCGATCGAACCGGCTCCCGAACCACGTCCAGGGCCGACACGGATTCCGTTGTCGCGAGCCCACCCGATGAAGTCGGCAACGACGAGGTAATAGCCCGCGAACCCCTTCGTTGTAATGATCTCGATTTCGTAGGCCGCGCGCTCGCGAATCTCTGTCGACAAGTCTTTTCCGTATCGGAACTCCAGCCCCTCCCACACGGCACGTTCGAACGCCTTTTCCTCGGTGTCCGTCGACTCGACCGGGAAGTGTGGCATGTGGTTCGCGGTGGTGTCGAATGTGACTCCACACCGCTCCGCGATGAGGAGCGTGTTGTCCGCCGCCTCGGGGTGGTCGGGGAACAGTCGGCGCATCTCTGCCGCCGACTTGAGATAAAACTGGTCGGACTCGAACTTGAAGCGGTTCTCGTCCAACAGAGTCGTTCCGGACTGCACACACAGGAGCGCGGCGTGCGCGGTGTGATCGTCGTGGTTGACGTAGTGCAAGTCGTTCGTGAGGACAAGCGGCAGGTCGAGTTCGTGTGCCAGTCGCAAAACGTCCTTGATTGCACGACGTTCAATCGGCAACCCATGATCCATAATTTCGATGAAATAGTTCTCTTTACCGAAAATGTCGCGCATGGTGGCGGCGACCTTTTTGGCCTCGTCGTACTGGCCCATGCGGATTCGAGTCTGGATCTCGCCGCCGACACACCCGCTCGTCGCGATGAGTCCCTTCGCATTCGCGGCGAGGATGTCGAGGTCCATTCGAGGGTGGTGGTAAAAACCTTCGATGTACGAGGCCGACGACAGCGTGAAGAGGTTGTGCATCCCTTCGGTCGTCTCGCTGAGAAGCGTCAGGTGCGTATATGCACCACCACCGGAGGTGTCGTCTTCTCCACCGTCGCCCCAGCGAATCGGACGCTTGTCGAGACGGCTTTCGGGAGCGAGATAGGCCTCGATACCGATGATCGGCTTAATTCCGCGTTCGTTCGCCTTCTTCCAGAATTCAAACGCGCCGAACAGGGTTCCGTGGTCCGTCATCGCGATGGCCGGCATCCCCTGCGCAACGGCGGCGTCCAGGAGAGGGCCGATTCGAGCAGCACCGTCAAGCATGGAGTTATCTGTGTGAACGTGCAGGTGCACGAAACTGTCGCTCATAACCCCTCCTTCGACGTGCGCGGATACTCAGTTTAGGTCGGACCGTTGACGTGACCGTGAGGCGCGTCAGTGCGTCGCGAGAATTTCGAGTGCGTGACGCAAATCGTCGGGATACGGTGCCTCGAGTTCCATGTGTCGACCCGTCGTCGGGTGATCGAAACCGAGCCGCATCGCGTGCAACCACTGGCGTGTCAGTCCCAATCGCGCCGTCAGAGTCGGGTCAGCTCCATACAACTCGTCGCCAACAAGTGGGTGGCGGTGTGCCGACATGTGAACGCGAATCTGGTGTGTGCGACCGGTTTCCAGTTCAATCTCGACGAGGCTCGCTCCAGGGAACGCCTCGAGAGTCTCGTAGTGCGTGACCGAATGCCGTCCCTCAGCGGTTACCGCGAATTTCCACGACGAGCCGGGGTGGCGACCAATCGGTGCGTCAATTGTTCCTTCGGACGGATCAGGGTGCCCCTGAACCACGGCGTGATAGGTCTTGTGGATCTCGCGATCCTTGAATTTCCGTTTCATGACCGAGTAGGCGATTTCGCTCTTGGCCACAATCATGAGACCGGACGTACCGACATCGAGTCGATGCACGATTCCCTGCCGTTCGGGTGGTCCGGACGTCGAGATTCGATACCCCGCACCCGCGAGTGCGCCGACGACGGTGTCGCCCTCCCACCCCAGGCTCGGGTGAGCGGCGAGAAATGGTGGCTTGTCGACGACAACAATGTCGTCGTCGTCGTACACAATCGACATTTCGCTGATGACGACGGGGACGATTTCGGGTTCGCGCTTATCGTCCCAGGTAATGTCGACGGTTGAATCAATTCCGGCTCGGTCGGACTTCCCCGCGGTCTTACCGTTGAGAGTCACGCCGCCGAGGTCGACGATTTCCGCTGCGAAACTACGAGACAAACCGAGAAGCCGTGACACCACCACATCGATACGTTCGCCGACAAGTCCGTCGGGGACAGTGAAACTGCGGTGGTGGCTCACCGCGACCTAGAAGTTCTTGGCGGATTCCTGCCCGCTGGTGTTGAGGTCGTTGAGCTGCGTCTCGAGGTACTGCTTGAGGTGCGCGCGGTATTCCTTCTCGAACTGCTTGAGTTCATCAATCTTGCGTTCGATACCGATTCGCTGCTGGTCGAGCTCGTTGATCTCATTGCGCTGGCGCAGTTCCGCTTCCGCGAGGATGCGCTGTGCTTGCGCCTTGCCCTCTTCGATGATGCGCTCGCGCTCGTCGAGGCCTTCCTGAACGTGCTGGTCGTGCAACTTGCGTGCGAGTTGCAGGAGCTGACTCGACGTCGCCGAGTCGTTTTGGTCGGCGGACGCGGCGCTGGCAGTTGAAACTGGAGCGACTCCCGCATCGGCGGCGCGCTGCAACTCGGCGATGCGTCCCTGTGCGCCAACGAGCTTCTGCTTCAGATCGTCATTTTCAGCTCGGACGGCGCGGAATTCCTTGACGATTTCATCGAGGAAGTCGTCGACGTCATCGGCGTCGTAGCCTTCGCTCAGTCGAGGCTTTGGTTTGAACTGCTTGTTGACAATGTCTTCAGCGGTGAGCGCCATGCGCAATCACTCCTTTGGTTCCCACAGGATGAAACTGGTATTGGTCAAGACTACCCGACGAACGACTGCAGAATGTAGACGAAAATCAGCAGAATCGTCCACGAAAAGTCAATCGCCACTCCCCCGAGACGCACCGGTCTGACAAAACGACGAATGAACTTGAGCGGCGGATCGGTGACGGTGTAGGTCAATTCCGCGAGAATCAGGACGACGCCGCGGGGGCGCCAGTCTGGTCGAAACTGTCGAACCCACTCGAGCACGAGTCGGCCCCACAGGATGATGACGTATAGCCACAGAGCCGTACCAAGTACGGCACTTACGATCGGCACGGTTTAGTCGAAGAGTTCGGCGTCGAGATCTTCGTTCGACAATCCGTCGTTTGACTGGGTGTCGTCGTATTGCTCGATGCCAGCCGGGGTGAGCATGTATACCTTGCCGGACACGCGGGAAATCGTGCCGTCGAGTCCCTTGACGAGTCCCGAGAGGAAATCGATCATGCGACGGACTTCCGACTCAGCCATCTGACCGAGGTCGACGACGACAGGAGAACCGTCACGGAACGTGAACGCGATGCCTTCGGCGTCGGTTTGGTAGCGGCGGGGACGCAAGGTGTGGATGGTTGCGAAGTTGTTGTCCCGACCGCGGTAGCCGTTGTTCAGTCGAACGACGGGCTTTGCAGCGGGTGCAGGGCGGTGGCTTTCGGCGCGAGGGGCTGCGGCACGGGGTGCGGCAGCTCGCGGGGCGGCTCCGGCCTCGACAATTCCAAAGAATTCGAGCGCTTTTCTGACCATGATTTTCCTCCTTGAGGTTCGGTTCAGATTAACGCGGGGCGGGCCTGTTTCCCGTGATTGACGTTCCGATGCGCAGGTGTGTCGCGCCGTGTTCCAGGGCCGCCTCCCAGTCGGCGCTCATTCCGGCGGAGATGTCGGTGGCTGTCGGATGGATGACCTGAAGCCGAGCGGAAGACTCTGCGACGCGCTCGAATGCACGAGCGGGTTCTTCGCCCAGGGGCGCAACCGCCATAACCCCGCGCAAATCGATGGTTTCGGTGCTGGCAATGCGGTCGGCTAGTCGACGCATTTCGTCGTCGCCGATCACTCCCCCACGCCCCGGATCATCGGTGAGGTTCAGTTCGATGAAACCCTTGACGCGGCGCTCTGCGGTGGCGAGGGCATCGACCACGCTGTCGCGGTCGAGGGAGTGCAGAACGTCCGCATATTTCGCAATCGCACGTGCTTTGTTGGACTGAATTTGACCAACAAAATGCCAGGTGAGTTCTCGACCGTCGAGCGCGCCGGCCTTGACTGAGGCGTCTTGGTGCCGGCTCTCTCCGAAATCTCGAGCTCCCGCCTCAAGGAGTTCCTCGACCATCTCCACTGGGTGAAACTTCGTGACGACGATGAGGGTGACGTCGGCAGGATCTCTGTCTAGCCGGCGGCACTCCTCGTCAACGCGAGCGCGAACCGCGCGCCAGCGCGCGGCCGCGTCACTCATGACCGAAGGAACTCGGGAAGGTCGTAATCGTCCGACACGTTGTCGAACGTTTCCGTCAACGCGGCAACATTGTGCTGTTCGGTGGTCGGCTGTGCGTCGACGAACGGAAGTTCATCAACGCGGTCGACCTCGCTCGTGTTGAACGATTCGACACGAGGCTCCGCGACGCGCGCACGCGGCGCAGCATCGACGTCGAAACCGGCTGCGATGACCGTGACGCGAACCTCGTCGCCAAGGGTGTCATCGATCGACATACCGAAGATGACGTTGGCGTCGGGGTGAACGTGCTCGGTGATGAGCGACGCTGCCTCATTGATTTCGTGAATTCCGAGGTTCGAACCGCCCTGAATCGACAAGAGCACACCGTGTGCGCCGTCGATGGTTTGGTCGAGGAGCGGGGACTGCGCGGCCATCTCCGTCGCCTTGATGGCGCGCTCAGCGCCACGCGCGCTACCGATTCCCATGAGTGCCGTTCCCGCATCCTGCATGACCGAGCGGACGTCCGCAAAGTCAAGGTTGATGAGTCCGGGGTTGGTGATGAGATCCGAGATGCCCTGCACACCCGACAACAACACCTCATCGGCGATGGCGAATGCCTCGGGAGCCGAAATCGCACGGTCCGCTAGGTCGAGCAGACGGTCGTTGGGAACAACGATCAGCGTGTCAACCTCGTTGCGGAGTGCAGCGATTCCAGCGTCAGCCTGGTCGCGACGACGACGAGCCTCGAACTTGAACGGTTTGGTGACGACACCGACGGTCAATGCACCAATCGACTTCGCGATACGGGCTACAACGGGGGCTCCACCGGTACCGGTTCCGCCGCCCTCTCCCGCGGTGACGAAGACGAGGTCTGCGCCGGCGAGGCACTCCTCAATTTCCTGTGCGTGGTCTTCGGCAGCGTGACGGCCCTTCTCTGGGTCTGCTCCCGCACCGAGCCCACGTGTCAGTTCGCGACCAACATCGAGCTTGACGTCGGCGTCACTCATGAGCAGCGCCTGCGCGTCAGTGTTGATGGCAATGAACTCCACGCCACGGATTCCCGCTTCGATCATTCGGTTGACGGCGTTGACGCCGCCGCCGCCGACACCGACGACCTTAATCACAGCGAGGTGGTTGTTGCTTGTACCAGCCATGGGGTTCCTCCAACGTTCAGGCTCTACTTGAAGCCGAGACTTTTTTTGCCCCGAAAGGCACCCACAAAGTAGGCGTGCACACCCTCAAATCGACGGAGGTGGTGTCGGCGTGTCGCGGAAAACCCGAAGCGCCGTAATGGCTAGTTCGTTCGGTTCATGATGAGCGTGTCCGGCGCCGAAACGTCAATCACGTACTCGCCGCCATTTTTCGCCGCGATCTCCAGCGCTCGGCTCAAGACAGCGGCCTTGAGAGTCGCCTGTTCGTCGGATCCCCAACGGATTTCGTGGCTCACGCCACGTAAAACAAACTGGACGGTATCGCGCGTCGCCGCGGAAATCGCCGCGACATCGGCACGCAACTCCGGCGGCAACGCTATCAGCGCTTTCACCGCCGAGGAAAAACCGGGCGAATCGACGCCCTCAACAACAATTTGTGGGACCGATGCAGGTGCACTCTTCGTCGACTGCATGACGACACCGGCAGCGTCAACGATGTCCCAACCCTTGGCGGACTTGATAGCGCCGAGCGGAGTTCGCTCGACGATGCGGACAACAAGGGTATGCGGCGGTCGAAGTTCTGTTGAGAAAGATTGAATCTGAACCACTGTGCCCAGTTTGGTCGCAATCGCGTCATAGTCGAGAAGCGCAAGTGGAGTACCCAGTTGATCCTTGATCGCGCCGACAACCACCTTCTCGTCAACGTTCACACGACCTGTGACCTTAATTTCTGACAACGTCATCAGCGGTGACAACACGATTGCGGCAACCATTCCTACAAACCCCAGAACGCTCAGTGTGATCGTGAGTCGAACCTGACGTTGGCGCCTCGCGCCTGCAGTGAATCGACGTTCTTCCTGCACCTCGGCGCGATGAACTCTCGATTTAGACGATTCGTCGCGACGTCCAGCCGACAATCGAGGCACCAACGGAGTACGTTGCGCACGAGGCGTTGCCGCACGACCAGGGTTCACCCCATGGTGTTTCGGGGGCTTCATGACGCGTCCAGTGCGCTCAGCACTTGGGGAATTATTCGATAGACGTCCCCGCAGGACAGCGTCATGATGATGTCCCCGTCGCGCGCGAACTCCGCCGCAACGCGGGCGGCATCCGACCAATTCGGGCAATACGAAACCTTGCCGTGGTCAGCGAACGCCGACGAAACCAGCTCACCGGTCACGCCTGGGATGGGATCCTCACGAGCACCATAAACGTCGAGGACCACGGTCAGCTCTGCGCCATTTTCGTATTCTGCAGCAAATTCGCCGGCCATATCCCGCGTCCGTGAATACAAGTGCGGTTGGTGAATCGCGATGACTCGACCACCCCCGGCCACGGAACGGGCAGTGTGGAGAGCGGCACGGACCTCGCGTGGGTGGTGTGCGTAGTCGTCATAGACGCGCACACCGCGAACCTCGCCGTGCAACTCGAACCGTCTGCCGGTTCCGCCGAAGTCACTGAGAGTGTGAGCGGCGTCGGCCAACGAATATCCCATTGCGACAAGCACACCGACCGCCCCTGTCGCGTTAATGGCATTGTGATGACCGGCGACGGTGAGCACGAGAGGGGCCGACTCGGAGCCGTGGTGGATTACCGCCGTCACTCCGCTCGCCGACGCAACGATGTCGGCCACCCGCAGATCCGCCGAGGCGTCCTCGCCGAAGCTCAGTGTCGGAGTAGTGATTCGAGGACGAAGTCGAGTCACATGCGGGTCATCCGACGACACAACCACGATTTCTGAGCACGCGTTGGCAAACTGCACGAACGCGTCGTCGAATTCGTCCATCGTCCCGTAGGTGTCGAGGTGATCGGTGTCGATGTTGGTGATAAGCCCGATTGCGGAGTTGTACAGGAGAAATGAGCCGTCCGATTCGTCGGCCTCGAGGACGAACTCGTCGTCGGACCCACTCGCTGACGATACGCCGAGCGAGGTCACGACTCCTCCGTTGACAAACGACGGGTTTGCGCCGACTCCTCGTAACGCGGTGACGACCATCCCCGTCGACGTCGTTTTACCGTGCGCACCAGCGACGGCGATGACCCTGCTGTCACGCGACAACCAGTGAAGCGCGAGCGAGCGGTGAAGAACCGGGATGTTGTTGTCCAATGCCCAAACATATTCGGGGTTGTCCTGCCACAGGGCTCCGGTTACGACGACGGTGTTCGCCTGCGTCACAAGAGTCGGTTCGTGACCAATTTGAACGTCGATTCCGAGTTCGCGAAGCGCGGTCGTGGTGGCCGACTCACTGCGGTCGGAACCTGAGACAGTCAGACCGCGGTCGACGAACATTCGCGCGATTCCGCTCATTCCCGATCCGCCGATACCGATGAAATGCACCCGACCGAGCTGGTCTGGAATCACTTGATCGAGGTCTGGGGCAATCACAGCACAACCCTATGCGGTGGTCGTGGCCAAAGCGGCTCGAACGAGTGTGGCAAGTCGAGAGGCGCCATCGCGAATCCCGACAGATTTCGCCGCCGTCGACATGCGCGCCAACGTAGCCTCGTCGTGCAGCAACGGGATGAGGGTCGCACGCACGTAGTCGGGAGTGAATGCCGCGTCCAGGCAAATGATTGCTCCACCCGCGGCGATGACATCCGTCGCGTTCTTGACCTGCTCACCGTTGCCAACGGGATATGGGACGAACACGCTCGGAATTCCAAGCCCCGACAGTTCACTGACCGTCGCGGACCCGGCACGGGCAACGACTACGTCTGCAGCGGCCAACGCCAAATCCATGCGGTCGCAATACGGCATGGGGTGATACCCATCGACCCCTGGGTCAACAAACTCCCGCGACTCACCAACCGTGTGAATGACCTGCCAGCCAGCGTTGACAATGTCGCGGACCGATTCGACGATGGTCGAATTGATTCGAGCAGCTCCCGTCGAGCCCCCCGTCACCAAGAGCACCGGGCGTGAATCGAGACCGAAAAATTTGCGAGCCTCGGGACACATCGCACCCCGATCCAGTTCAGCAATTTCACGACGCATTGGCATGCCCACCGTGGTTGCATGGGCAATTGGCGTTGCCGCGAAGGTCACTCCAACAAAGGTTGTAAACAGTGCGCCGAGTTTGTTGGCGATGCCAGGAATGGCGTTGGCTTCGTGCACAACAATCGGAATTCGCTCGGCGCGGGCCGCGAGATACGCAGGCGCCGAGGCGTAACCGCCAAAACCGACGACCACATCGACGTGTCGATCGCGAATCAATCGACGCACGACACCGACTGCACGCATCAAGCGTATTGGGTAGTTGAGTGCGGCCGACGACACCGCCCGGGGAAACGGCAGTTTGGCAATTGTGGCGAGCTCGTAACCAGCGGCCGGCACAAGCCGAGATTCGAGTCCCTCGACGGTCCCCAAAACAATGATTTCGGCATCCGACTCCGTGCGGCGAATTTCGTCTGCCGTCGCGAGAAGTGGATTCACGTGTCCCGCGGTCCCTCCACCCGCGAGGAGATACACGGTCATCCGTAACGCTCCTCATGCCTCACGGTCGACACCAGAACTCCGATCGCCATAAGGTTGGCGAGGATGGCTGAGCCACCCGACGACACCATCGGCAACGGGACTCCGAGAACGGGAAGTAGACCGAGTACGACGCCGATGTTGACGAGCGATTGACCGACAATCCAGGTCAGGACACCGGCGATGATTGCGCGTGTCAGTGGGTGCGGGTATGCACGCATGAGCCGAACGAGCGTGACCGCGAGCGCAAGAATGACGACGAGAAGGAATATCGCCCCCAACAAACCAAACTCTTCGCCGATGATCGAAAAGATGTAGTCAGATTCGGCGTGAGGAAGCCACGACCATTTCGCGCGCGAACTTCCCGCTCCGCGACCGAACAACCCGCCGGACCCGAGTGCCCAGTATCCGTGCATGGTTTGCCAACATGCGCTCTCGTAATCCTCGGGCTTGCACCCGAAAATCCAGGTCATGAATCGTTCACCGCGTGAGCTCGGCGCGAACATCACGAATGCGACCACGGCCATAATCGCCGCAACCACGAGAAACCACAACGGTCTCGCCGAAGCACCGGAAATCATCAACATCCCGAGGATGATGAGTCCGATAATGAGCACAGTCCCGATGTCTCCCCCGGCGAGAACCAGTCCGATCGGTGCAATCAGCCACCACAATTCACGATTCCACCAGTACATGAGTGGCTGTTCGAAGTGGTGCGGGTTGTCGTGAATCCACATCGCGAGCCACACGATGACGGCAAGTTTGATGAACTCGGACGGCTGCATCGACACACCACCGATTTGAATCCAGTTCTTGTTGCCACCGTACGATTCCCCGAACGCCAGCACCGCCCCCTGAAGGACAATTCCCACCACGATGAAGCTGTTGCGATAGCGGCGCCAGAAATCGAGAGGCGCCCTAGCCATGAACAACGCAACCACTGCTCCGAAAACGATTGCGAGGCCTTGCATCACTGCTTCGTGAAAGAAGTTCCCGTCGTTGCTGATGCCACTGGAAACGGATGATGCTGACAGCACCATGAGCAAACCGAAGCTGACCAGCAACGCGGTGATCGCGAACAACATCGTGACGAGTGGCGAATCCGCCTGGAACAGATTGGGGATTCGGATGGTCGTGCGGCGCGGGCTATTCATCGTCTAACCCCAGATGTGCCTTCACGGCAAGGGCAAATTGTCGACCTCGATCGGCGTAGTCAACGAACTGGTCCATCGACGCGGCCGCTGGGGCCAGCAGCACGGTGTCCCCGTCCTCGGCAAAACTCGCCGCAGCCGTGACGGCTTCGGTCATCACATCGGAACCCGTCACCTCAACAAAAGGAACGTCGGGCGCCCACAGCTGCATCACTCGACGCGGTTCGTCACGGTCTTCCCCGATCGCGATGACCGCTCGAATTCGTGAACCGTGCGCTTGAACAAGTTCATCAATCGTCGTTCCCTTGAAAAGCCCGCCCACAATCCACACAAGCGAGGGGAACGAGCGAAGTGACGCATTGGCTGCATGCGCATTCGTCGCTTTCGAATCGTCCACCCAGCGAATGCCACCGAATTCGGCGACGGTTTCGCATCGGTGATGGTCTACCTCAAAGGAGTCCAATGCTTCGGCTACCGCTTCCGCTGTAGCACCGACCGACAAAGCGAGTCCCGATGCAGCCAAAATATTGAGAATCATGTGTGGGGTGGCGAATCCCAACTCAGCGAGATGGTCAACGGTCACTAATTCCTGCGCATTGTTGCGACGATCCGCGACGAACGCGCGGTCGACGAGGAGTCCTTCGATGGTTCCGAGCTCGCCAGTATCGGGAGTCATGAAACCAAAACCGATTGCCTCACACCCCTCTTCGACGTTCGCATCCCGAACAAGAGCTTCGGTAACGGGGTCCGCTGTGGAATACAAGACCGCGTTTCGAGTGTTCGAATACACCGCACCCTTCGCCGCCCGGTATGCAGCGGCGGAGCCGTGCCAATCCAGGTGGTCATCGGCGATGTTGAGACACGCACTCGACACGGGCCGCAGGGCACCGTCCCCCACTCCCGGCAACCAGTGGAGTTGAAAACTCGATACTTCGACGACGAAGAAGTCGAACCCCATCGGGTCGCGGACCGCGTCCAATACGGGAACGCCAATGTTCCCAACGGCAGCGGCTCGGAACCCAGCGGTGTTGAGCACATGGGTGGTCAGTTGCGTCGTTGTCGTCTTGCCATTGGTTCCGGTGATAAGAATCCATTCGGCGGCGCGAACCTTGTCGCGAACGCGCCACGCAAGCTCAAGGTCGCTCCACACGGGTACTCCCGCGGACTGTCCCCAGGTCACTATGGCGTGACGTGGATTGAGCCCCGGACTGACGATGATGAGTTCCGGCTGAAAGGCCTCTGCGGCCGCAACCATCGCGCTGTCATCGGCCGTCAGCTCATAACTGACGCCTAATGCGTCCAACATGGTGGTGTGTGCGTCACTCGCGTCGCGTGCCACGACGAGAGCATTCGCACCGAGTTCCCATAAGGTGTCGGCAACACTGAATCCCGTGACGCCAAGACCGACGACGAGTACTCGAAGGTCTTTCCAATCGGCGTGCCAGCTCGTGAGGCCCGCGCGAAGTGGCATCAGCGGCTTACCCATTCGAGATAGAAGATGCCGATTCCAACGGCAACACCGAGGGCAGCAATCAACCAGAAACGCACGACGACGGTGATTTCCGCCCATCCCTTCAATTCAAAGTGATGGTGCAGCGGACTCATCAAGAAAATTCGCTTGCCTTTGGTGATCTTGAAATATGCGCGTTGCAGAATCACCGAGCCCGCCACAATCACGAACAACGACCCGATGAGGATGATGAGAATCTCTGTGCGGGTGAGGATGGCGAGTGCGGCAAGTGCGCCACCGAGTCCGAGAGAACCCGTGTCGCCCATGAAGATCTGCGCCGGCGACGTGTTCCACCACAGGAATCCGATGGTGCTGGCGGCAATGGCCGCAGCGATCGCGGCGAGGTCAAGCGAATCGCGCACTTCGTAACACTTGTATTGAACTTCGGGGTCGAGGACCACGCTGAAACAGCTCTGATTGAACTGCCAGAATCCGATGACGACGTACGCGGTCAACGCAAGGATGGCGCTGCCGGAGGCAAGCCCGTCTAATCCGTCGGCAACGTTGACACCGTTCGCGGTCGAAACGACGATGAGGTTCACCCAGAGCACAAACAACGCGATCCCGACTCCCCCGCCGATCAGGGCGAAGTTGAGCCAGGGGATGTCGCGGATGACGCTGATGGCGAGTGACGCCGGCGTGATACCGTTTTCGTCGGGGAACGAGATGGCGAGGAACGCGAAGGCCGAGGCGACGATCGCTTGGCCAAGAACCTTGGCCCAACCCCCCAGACCGAGGCTTCGCTGCTTACGGGTCTTCGTGAAATCGTCGATGAATCCAACGAACCCCATCCCCACCAACATGAGAATGACGAGGAGTGCGCTGACAGTCGGCGGCTGGGCGTCGATGGCGTGACCGAACAGGTATCCGAGGACAGCACCGACGATGATGACAATCCCACCCATGGTGGGCGTCCCACGCTTCGTGTGGTGGCTTTGCGGTCCGTCATCGCGGATGAATTGACCCCATCCGATTCGCTCGAACAATCGAATGAAGGCCGGCGTCACGAACAGCGTGAAAAAGAGGGCGAATCCCGCGCCGAGAAGTAGAGACCTCACGCGTCCTCCCTCAATCGATTCGCCAGTGCCGATAACGCACCGTCGTGTGACCCGGTCACGAGGACGACGACACCGTCACCCCGCAATCGGTTGAATTCATCGTAAGCCGATTCCGCGTCGAGAACGGGGAGCGACTCCCCATCCCACGAGCCCTCGTGTTCAGCCGCGAGATGCATGATTCGAGCGTCAGGTCCGACCGCGACGAGCGTTCCGATGTTCAGTCGAACGGTCCGGCGACCCAGCGCGTCGAGGAACTCTGCTGCGTCACCCCCACCGGGTGATCCCGCGAAATGTACCGTCACGTGTCCTCGTTGGCGCCACTCCGCAAGGTCTGATTGCAGGTCACGAATCGAATCAGGATCGAGCACGGAAGACCCGTCGATGAGCACCGTCCCGTCGCTCAAGGTGGTTGTGTGAGTCATGCCCATCCGGCCGCGGCGAGGGCTTCCCTCGCCAGTTCCCTCGCGGAGTACACCGTCCGCTCCCCCCGAATATCGCGATAATTCTGGTGTCCGGGACCCGCCCACAGGATCGAATCGCCCTCGCGGGCAATCGACACCGCGACGCGGATTGCATCCTCGGGAGGCGAAACCTCATGAATCTCAGGTCCGTTGTCGACCGAACGAGCACCGACGAGCAACTGCGCGCGAATCGACGACGGGTCCTCAAAGCGGGGGTGATGGTCGGTGATGACGAGGATGTCACAGCCTTCGGCCGCCACGCGCCCCATGTCAAAACGCTTCGTGGCATCGCGGTCGCCGTCCGCGCCGAACACCATGATGGTGCGACCGGGCGTGAACCGTCGAACTGCCGCCAGTGTGTGTTCGAACGCGTCGGGCGAGTGACCGAAGTCGACGTACACGTTGGGACCGCGGTCACCCGACACCTTCTCGGTTCGACCAGGCAGGTACGCGCGGATTCCACCGTCGCGGTCGAGTGCTTGCGCGATGGCCGCGGGCGCGTACCCCGCTTCTATCAACATCACGATTGCAAGACCCGCGTTCGCTGCCATGTGGCGACCGATGACGGGCTCACGCGTTTCTATGACGACCCCCTCCGGCCCGCTCAAGCGGAATGCCGTGTATGCAGGGTTGTCCTCCGTAATTTCGACCTGCCACTGAGCGGTCGGATCACCCGTCGAACTCACCGTCGTGACGGGAATGTGGGATTCGTCGACAACTCGAGCGCCCCACGGCGAATCGAGCGAGACAACTCCACGACTGGCGACACTCGGATCGAAAAACTGACGCTTCGCCTCGAAGTACGCGTTCATGTCCGGGTAGTCATCGAGGTGATCGTGCGAAAGGTTGGTGAAACCGGCGACGTCGAAATGAATTCCGGCGACACGATTGTGGGTCAATGCTTGTGCCGACACCTCAATCACGACGGCGCGAACGTCCCGCTCCTTCATTCGCGCGACGAGCGCGTGCATCTCACTGGCCTCCGGAGTCGTCAATCGCGAAACGACGACCTCTCCCGCGATGTGCCGCTCGGCGGTCGACGACAGTCCCGTCGTCACACCGAGCTGACGCAGAATCCCCTCGAGCAAATACGCCGTTGAGGTTTTCCCGTTGGTCCCCGTGATCCCGAAATATTGCGGGGCGTTGTCGTCGGTGCGGTACACCCACCGAGAAACTTCGCCGAGCGCTGCGCGCGGTGAGTCCACGATGAGAAGCGGAATAGGTGAGTCGGTTGCGATGGCAGCACCGGCGGTGTCGGTGAGAACTGCAACCGCACCGTTGGCCGCAGCGTCGGCCACGAATTCGGCACCGTGTCGATTTGCACCCTGCAGCGCGACAAACATGTCTCCTGGTCGAACCTCACGAGTCATCACCGTGATTCCAGTGATTTCAACTCCGCGAGCGTTGCCGACGATGTGAAGGTCAAATTCCGTCGCGAGCAACTCAATCGAACGGGGGCTCACAAACTCGGGACGGATGACTGGCGGAATGTTTCCTGTCATGAGCTAGCCCTTCCCATCTCTGCCCAAGTCCATCTCGGGGAAGTCACCGGTCGATGGTGCAACCCGGTTGTACTTGAGCACCTGCCCCATCAGAGTAGCGAACGCCGGTCCGGCATAGTACGAAGACCTCGATGTTTTGGGCAACCCGATTGTCACAATGACAACGTATTGCGGGTTCTCCGCTGGCGCGATGCCGGCCACCGAAATGATTCGGTCAGAGGTGTACTTGCCGTTTCGCGCTACCTCTGCGGTACCCGTCTTGATAGCGACTCGGTACCCGGGCACTTTCACGACTTTGGCGGCGGAACCGTATCGAGCCACGTTTTCCATCATCTGGATTGTTGTCAGGGACGTCTCGGCCGAAACGACCTGTTTTGTCTCGGTCTTCGCCAAATGAGTCACCGTGCCGTCGGGCTTCGTGCACCCCTTTACGAGCGTGAGGGGAACTTGCGTCCCTCCGTTCGCCAACGTTTGGTAGGCCTGTGCCATCTGAGCGCTCGTGACCGTCATGCCCTGACCAAAGAGTTCGGTGTATTGAGTGACATCATCAACCTGGTCGGGTGGCGTGATTCGGCCAGAGTCTTCGCCAAGGAATCCGACAGCGGTGGCCGATCCGAGTCCCCACGACGTCAACATGTCGTATCGCTGCTTCTTGGTCAACGCGAGAGAGAGCGTATCGATTCCGGTGTTGGACGATTTGACGAGAACTCCGGTCGTCGTCAGCGACAGGTCGCCGTGAGAGAACGAGTCTTTGATGTACCCGCCACCGGGAATCTTGAACCTTCCCGGAGCCGTAATCGTGGTGTTTGGCGTGACGACACCGTTGTCCAACATCGACGCGACCACCAGCGGCTTGATGATCGAACCTGGTTCGTACGGGGACGAAAACAGGCGCGCGCCCATGTCATCGACTTTGCTCGCATCGACGTTGTTGGGGTCAACGCTCGGCCAGTCGGCGGCGGCAAGAATCTCGCCGTCCTTAACGCGAACAACCATCGCGGTCGCCCAACGGGCACCGAGTTTTCCGGCTTGGGCCGCAAGAGTCTGTTGTGCGAACCATTGAATGTCCGAATCAATCGTTAGTTCGACGCTTCCTCCGTGGACGGCGTCTTTCGTGACGATCGTCGAACCGGGAATTCGAATTCCGTCGGCACCGCGCTCGTAAGTGCTCGTACCGTTTGTTTCCTTGAGGCAGTCATTGAGGTAATACTCGACGCCCGTGAGCGGACCGTCCGTGCCCATGAAACCAACCAAGTTTCCGGCAACTGAACCGCGCGGGTAGGTGCGAGACGGGCGTAAGTCGCTGTAGACCCAGGGAATTTTGAGTGCCTGGACCTTGCGAAGAACGTCGATGGTGACGCCCTTCGTCAGATAGGCGAAGTCTGACGTCGGGTCCTTCGTGATCGCCGTGTGCATCACGCCCTGGTCGGCACCGGTGGCCGTCGCAATTTCGGTCAACGCTTGTGTGACCGTGATTGTTGCTCCGTCACGCGTGAATTCAGCGACGAACTTGGGTGACGCCGTGATGTCGTAACGTTCGACACTTTCAGCGAGGACGACTCCGCTGGTGTCGGTGATCGATCCACGGGTCCCGTACAAGGTCTGCGCGATGCTCTGGCGGTCTCGTGCCTCACTTGCCAAGCGCGGACCGTCGATGACTTGAATCCAGAAAAGCCGAATGATGAAGATGGCGACGGTTGCGGCAATTCCGATGAGCATGAAGCCGATTCGACGCGAAACGAGTTCAGAACGGTTCATCCGTTCACCCCTTGTCGAGTCGGTTTAGTGCGTGGAAGGCGCCGGGATACCCGTTGACGGTGTCGTCGACGCGCTTTCCGATTGTGTCGCAACTGCTGCCACTGACTGCGTTGCCACGCCCTCAAGGCTCGGCGTTTCTCCGTACGCTCCGATGAGGTCATTAGCAATCGGTGCAATCGTCGTTGTCGTGGCTTTTGCCGGCTTGCCGCTTCCCCACACCTGACCGTCCGACAGCTGGATGTAGGTCGGGCTCGAGTTCGACACCATTCCGAGTTCGGCTGCCATCGCGGCAAGATTCTGGGGCGAGTCAAGCACGTTCAGCTGCTCTTGCAGGAACTGAGCGTCTCGGGAAAGACCGACGTTCTGCTTGTGCAACGACGCGATCTCGTAGGCGGACGATTCAACGGCGACGTAAATGAACATGCGAACGACAACGATGGCGATCAAAGCGGTCACCAACATCGTGACGGTTGTGACGTTCACACGTGCGCGGGGACGTGCCACTGCACGCAATCCGGGTCGGGTCGTTGCCTGGGGGCGGGGGTAACCGTAGACGGTCTGAGCTACAGCGCTCATGCCGCTACCTCCAATCGTTCAATTGCTCGGAACTTGACGGACGCCGCGCGGGGGTTGGCGGCAATCTCGGACTCACTCGCGGTGCGAGCGCCCGAGAAAACGAGGCGGAAGCCGGCCTTGAGGTCGGCGGGGATCACGGGAAGGTCGTGAGGGGCCTTGCTCGATGTCGCATCGACGAACGCCGACTTGACGATTCGGTCTTCCAGCGAGTGGTAGGCGAGAACGACCAGGCGGCCGCCAGGGGCAAGAGCGTCGAGCGCGTTGTCGATGGCGTCGCGGAGGATTTCCAACTCGCCGTTTACCTCGATTCGCAACGCTTGGAAGACACGCTTGGCGGGGTGCCCCGCGTTCTTCAGCGCGTACGGTGTCGCGACGTTCAGGATGTCGACGAGTTCTGCGCTTCGTTCGATCGACTTGTCCGCGCGAGCGGCGACAATCGCACGTGCATAGCGCCCGGCGAGCTTCTCTTCGCCGTATTCGCGGAAGATGCGCTCCAGTTCACGCTCGGTGTAATTGCGAATGATGTCGGCGGCGGTCAGTTCGGTCGTGCGGTCCATGCGCATGTCCAACGGCGCGTCCCACGCGTAGGCGAATCCGCGGTCGGCGTCATCAATCTGCATCGACGAGATTCCCAGATCGAGCAGGATTCCGTTTGCGGACTCCGCACCAATGGTCTTCAGAGCGCGGCGGATTTCGTCGTACGTTGCGTGAACCGGCACGAATCGCGCATCAAACTTAGCGAGTCGAGCCGTCGCGTGCGCGAGCGCGATTTCGTCGCGGTCGATACCGACGACGGTGACAGCCGGGAAGCGTTCAAGGATTGCTTCGGAGTGTCCGCCGAGTCCGAGTGTTCCGTCCACCGCTACCGCACCCTCGCCCGAAATCGCCGGAGCGAGTGCGTCGAGGCACTCGTCGAGCAGTACGGGGATGTGAGTGGGGTTTTCCATGTCGTTCCGGTGGAGAGTGATGTTCCGATTCCCGTCCGCTACCTGCCGTGGGGGAAGTACTTCAGGGGCGGCAGGGAGTCGCAACATCACTAGAAGAGGCCCGGGATCACCTCCTCCTCGGTGTCGGAGAATGCTTGTTCCTTGTCGGCGTAGTAGGTCGCCCATGCGTCGGCCGCCCAAATCTCGGCGCGGCTTCCCGCGCCAATCACAACGAGGTCGCGACCGAGTCCCGCATATTCGCGAAGCTGCGACGGAATGGTGACGCGGCTCTGCTTGTCGGGAACTTCGTCGCTACCGCCCGACAACAGGAGTCGGACGTAGTCACGAGCGGCTTTGCTGGTCAGCGGCGCGGACTGAACGGTGTCAAGAAGTTCCGCGAAGGTCTGGCGAGGGAACACGTAGATGCACCGTTCCTGGCCACGGGTGAGCACCAGTCCCCCGGCGAATTCGTCGCGGAACTTGGCGGGAAGGATGATGCGACCCTTCTCGTCGAGCTTCGGTTCGTAAGTGCCGAGCAACATGGTCGCCTCCTTCCGGTTGTCGTGGCGTTTGCCGTTTCCTCCACTTTACTCCACTTTTCTCCATTTTGCTCCACATTCGACGAAATTTCTCGCAGAAAGCTCCACTTCTTACTCCCAAACGGGCGCAACAAAAAACCCGGCCGAAGCCGGGTTTTGCTGGGAATGACAGCCGGTTAGGAGTCGCCGCCCATTCGACGATCCCACCTCGCCTCGAACGTGGAGGGCTTGGAAGGACGCGGAGCCGAGGGCGACGGTCGCGCTGATTCAGATTTTCCACGGCGCGTCGTCGAAATCAACACTCCGACCACCATCACGACGAAGCCGACGATGCCCAGTGGCGGAAAGCGATTGATGATTCCGGACAAGAGAATGCCAATTCCAGCCACAATCATGAGGACTCCGACGGTGACCATCGTCGCGTCGATTCGGCGGCGAGGAGTGATGTCCATCACGTCACTCGTGCTTGCACGCAGGTGACGTTCCATCTCTTCGAGAACTCGACGCTCGTCATCAGATAGTGCCATCGGACCACCTCCTATCGGATAACTCCAGTGTATGGCTCTCGCCGCTAGTGTGGAACCGTGACGTCACAACCCGCCTTCGTTGAATTAGTGCAGAGCCGCATCGACGAGATCATGCGTGCTGGGCACACGGATGTCAACGCCATCGGTCGCGATGCGGAATCACTCACGAATGTCGCTGGCACTCTCGTCAAAGGGGGGAAGCGATTCCGCGCTCGACTGGCCTATTGGGGTTGGCGAGCGGCGATGACGTATGGAGACCCTCTCGTTGACGCCGATCAGCATCCGCAGGTTGACGTCATGGCGTCACTCGCAGCGGGACTGGAACTGTTCCACGCCGCGGCACTCGTCCACGACGACATCATCGACAACAGTGACACGAGGCGAGGAACCCCCGCAGCTCATCGCCAGTTTGAATCCATCCATTCCGACCGCAATTTTGTCGGGGACCCCGAACTGTACGGTCGTTCCTCCGCGATTCTTCTCGGCGACCTCCTCCTTGCCTGGGCGGACGACCAATTCTTGACGGTCGGTCTCACTCTTGACCACTCCAACCGCGACGATTTCCGCGCGGAACTTCGCACCATGCGAACGGATGTGACCGCTGGCCAGTTCCTCGACAACCACGACTCTTCGGCATGGCAGTCAATCGCGGACGATGTCGCCGTCGAACGAGCACAACGCGTGGTCATCTACAAGTCGGCGAAATACAGCGTCGAAGCACCGATCGCTCTCGGTGCCATCGTCGGCGGAGCTGCTCCGGCACTCGTGAGCGCACTTCGCGCGTTTGCGCTGCCACTCGGATTCGCATTCCAGATGCGCGACGATCTCCTCGGTGTTTTCGGGGACAGTGCAGTGACGGGAAAACCCGCCGGCGACGACTTGCGCGAAGGCAAGCGAACCGTACTTCTTGCACTTGCCCGACGTCACGCTGATCGATCGACCGTCACCGTGCTCGATGAGCTCGTCGGGGACCCGACGCTCGACGACGACCAGATAGCGATGCTCCGCGCAACGCTCACCAACACCGGCGCGGTCGACGGTGTGGAAGATTTGATTGCTCGATCCCGTGAGCGCTCACTTCGTGCCCTCGATGAGTTGGCGTTGGACCCAGCAGTTGACCGCGAACTGCGTGGACTTGTCGAGGCGGTCACCAACCGCGCCGAATAACTCGCGACACGCCCGACCCTCACAACTCCGAGTGTGAGTTCACTTCGCTTTGACAATGGAGTGAACCCCAAGGAGGTGCGGTGGCCGAGTCAGAAGCGGTGGAGTCGACCCCGAACCCAATCTTTGCGGGGCTGAAGCCTGAAATTAGCTCGGAGCGTCGCGCAGCTCGCCAAGCACGAGCGATTGCGGCAGCCGCGGGCGCGCTTCCCCTCATCGCGGCGGGCGCCGTCACCTGGGTGACCGCCACTCCCGCACCCGCCACTCTCGAACCGCAAGGCCAGTCCCCCGTTGACGCACCCGAAGTGGACACTGACGCCACCGAGGCACAGTCGTCCAGCGGCGCGATTACTCACACGGTTGAACAGGGCGATTCGTTGCAGTCGATTGCGGCGAAACACGGGATTCCTACTGCCGCACTGTTGGCCCTGAACGGACTGTCGTGGCAAACGTCTGTGCACGCCGGTCAAGTGCTCGTCGTCAGCAAACAACCAGCCCCCGCCGTTGCGGAGGTTGAATCCCCTGCGGTCTTGGCCGAAACTCCCGTCCTCGGTTCTGGTGTGCGTGCGGAACCGACGGATGACGCCGTCATCACACACCTCACCGCGGAGATGACGGTGAACGCCCGAATCATCATCCAGGTTGGTCGCGAGATGCGAATCCCCAACTATGGAATCGTCATCGCCCTGGCCACCGCCGCGCAAGAATCGCACCTGCGAAACCTCGATTACGGCGATCGCGATTCGGTGGGGCTGTTCCAGCAACGACCGTCGAGCGGATGGGGAACCGTGCAACAAATTCGTGACCCGAGATACGCGGCCCGCGCATTCTTCGGCGGCCCGGCATCCCCCACCCCTGGCAATACTCGCGGGCTCCTCGACATCGACGGTTGGCAAAACTTGCCCGTCACCGAAGCGGCCCAAGCCGTTCAGCGAAGCGCATTCCCGAACGCGTATGCAAAATGGGAAGTCAGTGCCTGGAACTGGCTCTTCGACCTGACCTAACAGCGGCACCGACACCCCGCTGAAATCCACCGCGTAAACTATTTCCTATGGCTCAGGAACCCTCAGACCGACTCGTTGGGTCGACCATTGACGGTCGATACCAGGTTGAGTCGCGCATTGCGCGTGGAGGAATGGCCAAGGTTTATCTCGCAACCGACCTTCGTTTGGAGCGCAAAGTTGCGGTGAAGGTCATGCACGATCACCTCGTCGACGATGCCGATTACGCGGCGAAATTCATTCGCGAGGCCCGCCACACCGCCCGACTTGCACACCCCAACATCGTGTCGGTGTTCGACCAGGGACACGAAGGCGACATCCTCTTCCTCGTCATGGAATATTTGCCTGGCATCACACTGCGCGAACTCCTCAACGACTACGGCAGCCTGACCGTCGAACAAGCGCTCGACATCACCACTGCGGTGCTTCAGGCACTCGTCGTTGCGCACCGCGAGGGAATCCTGCACCGCGACGTCAAGCCCGAGAACGTCATGCTCGTCAACGATGGACGAATCAAGGTTGGTGACTTCGGACTCGCACGACCCGTCACCAGTGCAACGGAAACCGGCAAGTCTTTGCTTGGCACCGTCGCATACATTGCACCAGAACTCCTCACCCGCGGACAGGCTGACGCCCGCAGCGATCTGTACTCGGTCGGCGTGATGCTCTACGAGATGCTTGCGGGAAAGCAGCCGTTCACCGGCGACAGCCCGATGCAAATTGCAATGCAGCACGCCAAGAAGCAGATGCCCCTCGCGTCATTGACCAACCCGTTCGTCGGACAAGCGGTCGATGACGTCATTCAGTGGTCGACTGCGAAGGACCCCAATGACCGCCCGAAGGACGCTCGCGCGTTCCTCGACGCACTTCGCAAAGCCTCCGTTCGTCGCGTTTCCGATGCGTCTCATGTTGCGACAGACTCGTTGGACGACGAAGACGACGTCATCGAAACGGTCATTCCCGCAGATGACGACGCCACATCGATCATCGAAGCTGCCCTGTCCGACAGTGACGACGAGGGCGTGACGACACCGATCACCGCCATCGTCACGGACGACAAGCCGAAGCAGAAGCGCGCCATGCCGACGATGCCGCAGATGCCGACGATCAAGATTCCCCGAATGTCTCTGCCCGCCAAGAAAAAGCGCCCAGCAGTCGCACTTGACACCGACGTCGACGCCCCGGCTCCTCGCCGTCGTCGCACAGGATCCTTGCTTCTTGCTCTCATCGTCGCGGTTGCCGCGGTTGGCGGCGGCGCCAGTTGGTGGTTCCTTTCTGGGCCCGGTTCGATGGCGCACGTTGTTGATGTCCGTGGAATGAGCGAAGCGGACGCAACCATCGCGTTGACCAACGCTGACCTTGTGGTCATCGGGCCCGCTACGGAAGAGTTCGATGACGAGATCGCTGAAGGCTCGGTAATTGGAATTGACCCCGACATCACCGGTGACGTCAAAAAGGGAACTGAGGTCCGACTCATCGTTTCCAAAGGTCCACAACCGGTCGACCTTCCCGCCTACGAAAACATCTCGGCCGATGTGTTCTCATCACAACTCGCTGCACTCAAGATTGCGGTCACCAAAACAGACGACCAATTCTCGTCCGCCGTTGCCGAGGGCCTCGTCATCAACGTTCTGTCCACCAACGGCACGGTCATCCCCGCCGGAACAACGCTGTACCACGGCGACTCGGTTGTGATTGAACGCTCGCTCGGACCCATTCCCGTCGTCGCAGGTAAGACACCCGCCGAGGCGACCACCGATCTTCAGAACGCGGGTCTGACCGTCATCGTGTCCGAGACTCGAGAATTCTCAGACACCGTTCCGGACGGGAACGTTTCGTCGCTCAGCCTCAAGGCGGGCGTGATTCGCCCTGGTGACACCGTGACACTCGTCCTGTCGAAGGGGCCCGAACTCATCGCTGTTCCGACGGTGACCGGGATGACCATCAAGAAGGCAAACGACGCACTCGTCGCGGCCGGCTTCGAGGTCATCATCATCACCGAGCTCCCACGCGAATTCTGGGACGTCAGCCTCTCGACGGTCAAACGTCAGAGTGTTGCAGGCGGCACCAAAATCGCCAAGGGCTCCACCGTCAAGATTTACGGCAAGTTCTAGCCGAGCGATGTCGTGGCGAGAATCGCCGCGATAGCGAACATCGTCACGGCGATGAGCGAATCCAGTACACGCCAGAAAATCGGCTTCGTGACAAAGCGCGATAGTCCCCGTGCGCCGTACGCGATTCCGAAGAACCAGACAAAGCTGGCAATGCAGGCGCCGAGCGCAAACCACCAACGATCCGCGCCGAACTGGTTGGCGACCGAGCCGAGGAAGATGACGGTGTCGAGATAGACGTGCGGGTTCAACAGCGAGAACGTGACGGTACTGAGCACGATTGCCCAACGACTTGTTGCTGAATCACCCTCCAGGCTCATCACTTCATTCGCGAACGCGCGTCGAACCGATTGAATACCGAACCAGACGAGATAGGCGACGCCGAACCAGCGGACGATGTCGAACAGCATCGGAACGGTTTCGATGAGAGCTCCCAACCCGCCCGTGCCAAGCAGGATGAGCGTTGCGTCAAGCGCGGCCGAGACGATTGCCACCTCGAACACGAATTTTCGCGTGAGTCCCTGGCGAATGACGAACGCGTTCTGAGCACCGATCGCGATGATGAGCGACAAGCCGGTGACAACACCGGGAACGATTGCCGTCAATCCGCCCATGATTACTGGGCCGACGCGATTTCTTCGGCGACGAGGAATGCGAGTTCCAGCGACTGCTTGTGATTGAGGCGCGGGTCGCACAGCGACTCGTAGCGAGAAGCGAGCGTCTCTTCGTCAATCATTTCGGCGCCACCGAGACATTCCGTGACGTCGTCACCGGTCAATTCGACGTGGATTCCGCCGGGGAACGTTCCCACCTGTCGATGGGCCTCGAAGAATCCCTTGACCTCGTCAACGACGTCATCGAATCGACGCGTCTTGTACCCGTTAGGAGTCGTGATGCCGTTGCCGTGCATGGGGTCCGTGACCCACACCGGGAGTGCATCGCTGTCGCGAACGACCTCGAGCAACGGAGGGAGAGCGTCGCGGATGACTCCAGCGCCCATACGCGTGATGAACGTCAAACGTCCCGGTTCGCGATGGGGGTCGAGAATGTCGATGAGTTTCTTGACGTCATCCCCCGTCGTCTTCGGCCCGAGCTTGACACCAATCGGGTTGTGAATGCGAGAGAAGAAGTCGATGTGAGCACCATCGAGGTCACGCGTACGCTCGCCGATCCAGAGGAAGTGTCCGGACGTGTTGTACGGGTTCCCGGTGCGCGAGTCGATTCGCGTCATCGGACGTTCGTAATCCATGAGAAGTCCCTCGTGGCTCGAATAAAACTCGACCGACTTGAGCGACTCGAAGTCGGCGCCCGCTGCCGCCATGAACTTGATGGCGCGATCGATTTCCTTCGCCAACTGTTCGTAGCGCTTGTTTGCAGGGTTCTCGGCGAAGCCCTTGTTCCACGAGTGAACTTCGCGAAGGTCCGCGAAACCACCCTGTGTGAACGCGCGAATGAGGTTGAGCGTGGACGCGGCCGTGTGGTACCCCTGAATGATTCGGTTCGGGTCCGCTGCGCGCGATTCAGGGGTGAAGTCGTAGCCGTTGACAATGTCGCCACGGTACGCGGGAAGCGTTACGCCATCCCGGGTTTCCGAATCGCTCGAACGTGGTTTAGCGAACTGACCGGCCATGCGCCCCATCTTGACAACGGGCATTGCGGCGCCGTAGGTCAGAACGACCGCCATCTGCAGGATGGTCTTGACACGGTTGCGGATCTTGTCGGCGGTCGCACCGTCAAATGTTTCGGCACAGTCGCCTCCCTGCAACAAAAATGCATCTCCGCGGGCGACGCGCGCGAGGCGCTCCTTGAGTTGATCAACCTCACCGGCAAACACGAGCGGCGGCAACTTGGCAAGTTCCGCGGTGACCTTGCCGAGCGCCGCAGCATCTGGCCATTCTGGCTGCTGCTTGATGGGCAACGACTTCCACGCGTCGAGTCCTGTGAGGACGTCGGCGGTTGCGGCAACAGAGTTTTCGGTCACGGGAATCCTTTATAAAGTCAAGGACTCCAGCCTATCGCGGGCGAACTATTGCCCTGCGCGTGCGCGGGCCGAGCTCGCGTATTCGTCGGAGTATTCCTGGCCGGAGAGCGCGAGGATTTCAAACATGATTTCGTCGGTGATCGCACGAAGCACGAATCGATCACCCTCGTACCCGTTGAACCTGGAGAAATCGAGAGGTTGCCCGATGACAACACCGACGCGCTTCACAGTCGGCATCGGCTTGCCAATTGGCATTACCTTTTCCGTGTCAATCATGGCGACGGGAATCACGGGAACATTCGCCTCGATCACCATGCGTGCAATTCCCGTTCGGCCGCGATACAACTTTGCGTCAGGGCTGCGCGTTCCCTCTGGGTAAATGCCCAACAACTTGCCCTCGTTGAGCACGGCAAGACCGGTGTTCAGCGAGTCTTCACTCGCTTTGCCTCCCGAACGGTCAATTGGCAACTGGCCGGCGGCGAGGAAGAACTGTCGGACGAGCCAGCCCTTGATTCCGCGACCCGTGAAGTACTCGGCTTTGGCCAGAAACACGACCGGTCGACGGAGAACGAGAGGCAAGAAAATTGAGTCGACGAACGAGAGATGATTGCTCGCGAGGATTGCGGCTCCCGTTGCGGGAATGTTTTCGATTCCACGAACCCACGGGCGGAACACGCGCAAGAGCAACGGTCCCAGAAAGAGGTTTTTCACGAGCCAATAGAACACGTCGAAAGCCTAGCCTTTTCCAAAACGATTTCGTCGAGTCCTCGCTCAAATCCTTGGCGAACAGTAGAGTTGTCCCAATTACCCGAAGTCAAAGGAGACTCCATGTTGGAGACGTCAAACCCACTGATCGTGCCGCACGACCCCAACCGCACGGTTTCCGACTTCCTCGAGGAGCGTTTCGCGTCGACACCCGAACACGTGATCTTCTCGCTCCCCCGAACTGACGGCGGATGGGATCCGGTCACCACTGCCGAGTTCCGGAACCAAGTCGTTTCATTGGCTAAAGGCTTCATCTCGGCCGGAGTTCGCCCCGGCGACAAAATCGGTTTCATCTGCGCGACCAAGTACGAGTGGTCGCTGATTGATTTTGCGGTGTTCTACGCGGGTGCGATCCTCGTCCCCATCTACGAGACGTCCTCCCCCAGCCAGATCGCCTACATCCTCGCGGATTCAGGGGCGGTCGGGCTCATCGTTGACACTGCGGAGCAGTTCACCCGATTCGACGAATCCCGCGCGGAAGCCCCAGGAGTTGGAGTTGTCTGGCAACTTCACCACGGTGACATCGACAAGTTAATCGCTCAAGGATCCGATTTGCCCGACTCCGATGTCGAAGAGCGCCGAAACATTGCCGTCGGTTCTGATGTGGCAACCCTGATTTACACCTCGGGGACGACGGGGAATCCCAAGGGATGCATCCTCACGCACTCGAACTTCGTCGACACGATCGCGAGTTCGACCATTTGGATGGAGGAAGTGGTTCTCACTCCCGGCGCCTCGACTCTGCTGTTCATCACGACCGCTCACGTGTTCGCACGAGTTGTGTCGATCCTGTGCGTGCATGCCGGCGTTCGAATCGGGCATCAGCCCGACACCAAGTTCCTCCTCCCCGCGCTTGCGTCGTTCAAGCCGACCTTCTTGCTCGCAGTTCCCCGTGTGTTCGAAAAGGTTTACAACTCGGCTGAACAGAAGGCCGAGGCGGGCGGAAAAGGCAAGATCTTCCGACTCGCCGCACACACCGCCATCGCGTATTCGAAGGCGCTCGACGCCGGAAAAGTACCGCTCGGGCTCAAGGTGCAATTTGCCGCTCTCGACAAGCTCGTCCTGTCAAAGCTGCGTTCAGCGATGGGTGGAAATGTCGTCTTTGCGATCAGTGGATCGGCTCCGCTCGGACCGCGCCTCGGTCACTTCTATCGCGCACTTGGAATCCGGGTACTAGAAGGGTACGGGCTCACCGAAACCACTGCCCCCGTGTCCATCAACGTGCCTCAGAAGTTCAAGATTGGAACTGTCGGTCCCGTAATCCCCGGCGCAAGTGCGAAGATCGCCGAAGACGGCGAAATTCTCGCCAAGGGCGTCAATGTCTTCGCCGGTTACTGGCACAACGACAAAGCGACCGCGGATGCCTTCGTTGACGGCTGGTACCGCACGGGTGACATCGGAACGATTGACGAGGACGGTTACCTCATCATCACCGGTCGCAAAAAGGAACTCATCGTCACCGCGGGTGGCAAAAACGTTGCCCCCGCCGTCCTCGAAGACCCCATCCGCGCGAACCCGCTCGTCGGGCAGTGCGTCGTCGTCGGTGACAACCGTCCGTACGTTGCTGCGCTGATTTCGCTGGACAGCGAGATGCTCCCGACGTGGCTTGCGAACAACAAGCTCGACCCGAACATGACCCTTGAACAGGCCGGCGCTCACCCCGCCGTGCTGGCCGAGATTCAGGTCGCTGTCGACCGCGCGAACAAGAAAGTTTCGCGCGCCGAGTCGGTGCGAAAGTTCATCGTTCTGCCACTTGAATTCACCGAGGCAAGCGGCCACCTCACGCCGAAGATGAGCATCAAGCGTCACGTCATACTGAAAGACTTCGCCGCCGAAATAGACGGAATCTACGACAGCAACCCCGACACGAAGGGTCTGAGCCTCAACGACTAGAGGTGAAACCAGGCGGAGTCGCGGATGTCACGCATCGCCTGACGCTTCAGTTCTGGCTCTAGACCCTCGACGTACACCCGTCCGTCGAGGTGGTCCGTTTCGTGCTGCAACGCCTGCCCCATCAAACCGTCACCGGACAAGTCGACAGGGTTGCCGTCAAGATCGATTCCCGTGACTCGCGCCCAGGGATACCGCACACGCGGGTAACCAAGACCGGGAACCGACAGGCACGCTTCATCGACAGGGGTTGGCTCCCCACGCACCTCCACGAGCACGGGGTTGAGAATGTAGCCGATGCGACCGTCGATGTTGTAGCTGAATGCGCGGCGACCGACACCAATCTGGTTGGCGGCAACACCCGCGCGACCCGGAAGCGCGACCGTATCAAGCAGGTCCTGCACGAGAGCGCGAACGGAATCATCAACCGACGCGATCTCGTCGGTTGCACTTCGCAACACGGGGTCGCCGAAGAGACGAATCTCGCGGACAGCCATTACTTAGTGGCGGGAAGTCCCTCGACCACGAGTGCGGCGAGGAGGCTGGCCGATTCACGGGTGAGCTTGGAGAGCTTGTCCCACGAGATGACAGAGCCTGCGGCGATGTGCGAGTCGTACGGGATGCGAACGACATCGCGGACGCGCGACTTGAAGTGGTTCTCAATCTCGTCCAACTTGACGAGAACTGTTCCCTGGGTTGCGGTGTTCAGGGCGACGACCGACTTGGCAACGAGTTCGGCGTAGCCATTTGATTCAAGCCAGGTCAGGGTCTCGGATGCGAGTCGCGCTTCGTCAATCGATCCACCGGACACGATGACGAGTCCGTCGGCGCGCTGCAGAATCGGCTTCATCACCGAATGAACAATTCCCGTTCCACAGTCGGTCAGGATTATCGAGTAATAACGCGACGTGATGTCGGCAACGATGTTGTAATCGAACTCGTCAAACGCTTGCGACAACATCGGGTCCGCGTCGGATGCGAGCACGTCGAGACGAGTCTGGTCGCGGCTCACGTATTCCGAGAAGTCCGTGAACGAACCGATGGACGGAGCCTTCTGAACGACCGTGCGGATGGTGTGGCGGGTCGAGCGCTGAATGCGTTCCACAAGCGTTCCGCGGTCGGGGTTCGCATCGATGGCGACGACGCGGTCTTCGCGAACGCGAGCGAGAGCCATTCCCAGCAGCGTCGTCGTTGTGGTCTTGCCGACCCCTCCCTTACGAGTGAGAACCGGCACAAACCGGGCGTCTCCCGCCAGCGCTGTTGCGATTCGAGCTTCCATCTCCTTGCGCGCGCGTGCCTTGCGCGAGTCGCCGAGGTTCACTGTGTGGAACGTCACCGTGTAAACGAGCGACTGCCACCAACCCTCGGGGCGTGCGAGCTTCTCTTTGATATCGAGGAGTCGTTCATCAGTCAGCAACGCACTGGGTTCCGGTGCAGCCGCAACACCCGTGTGACGACGCGTGTACATCTCGTCACCGTCCGTGGACGCCGAGACGGGGATTGAGACTTCCGCGACGGACATGTCGATCGAATCGGGCGAAATTTCGGGAACCGGTACCGCAATCTGAGTCGACTCTTCGGGAAGGTCTGCGATGACCTCGTCTTCCTTTTTGGTCGACTTCTTGCGTTCCGCCACCTGAGACTCCTTTGTTGAGGTACCGCGAATGACCACTCTACCCGAAACCGATTACGCGGACGCGTTCGGTTCGAGCACGACGAGCAGGTCTCCCGGCTCGACCTGTTGGGTCTGAGGAATCACCAATTGTGCGACCGTTCCTCCGGTTGCCGATGTGATCGCGGCTTCCATCTTCATCGCCTCGATGGTCGCGACGGTTCCGCCGGGAGCAACAATGTCACCGACAGCCACCTGCAATGTCACAACACCCAGGAAGGGAGCCGCGATGTGTCCCGCGTTGCCGGGGTCGGCCTTTTCCGCCGTCGCGGTGTGCACCTCGACGGTCTTGTCACGAATGAGAAGCGGGCGCATCTGGCCGTTGAGGGTCGCCATCACCGTGCGGATTCCCTTGGTGTCTGGCTCTGAAATCGCCTCGAGCGTCATGAAGAGACTGACGCCCTTGCGCATGTCGACGACGTGCTCGACTCCAACCTTGAGTCCGTAAAGATAATCGTGCGTACTGAGGACACTGATGTCTCCGTACTGTTCACGGCCCTGCAGGAACTGCTGCGTCGGCTGCGGGAAGAGCAGTCGATTGAGAGTCGCGCGACGCGTCGCTGAGTCTGCCCCCAGCGCCGCCTCGTCCTCAGTTTCGAGCGATTCCGCAACGGGCTTGTACACACGACCAGCCAGCGCTTTGGTGCGGAACGGCTCGGGCCATCCTCCAGGCAGGTCGCCGAGTTCGCCAGAAAGGAACCCGATCACCGAGTCGGGAATGTCGTATTTCTCGGGGTTCGCTTCGAAATCAGCGGGGTCTGCATTGGCGGCGGCCAGGTGCAGCGCCAAGTCACCGACGACCTTTGATGACGGCGTCACCTTCGGAGGACGGCCAAGAATTCGGTTTGCCTCGGCGTACCAGTCCTCCACCTTCTCGAAGTGATCGGCAAGTCCCAACGCAATCGCCTGCTGACGCAGGTTCGACAGTTGACCGCCGGGAATTTCGTGGTGGTAAACGCGACCGGTCGGGCCGGGAAGCCCCGACTCGAACGGACGGTACATGAGTCGAACCGCTTCCCAGTAGGGTTCGAGCGCGGAAACCGCGTCCAACGATAAACCGGTGTCGCGCGGGGTGTGTGCGAGCGCGGCAACCAGAGCGGAAGCCGAAGGCTGGCTCGTTGTCCCCGCCATCGGCGCGGATGCAACGTCGACGATGTCGGCACCAGCATCACTCGCCGCGATCAGCGTTGCAAGTTGCCCACCGGCTGTATCGTGCGTGTGGACGTGAACGGGCAGGTCGAATCGTTCGCGTAGAGCACCGACCAGCTTCGTCGCGGCGCCGGCACGAAGGAGCCCTGCCATGTCCTTGATGGCGAGGATGTGCGCGCCCGACTTCACAATCTCGTCAGCCATCGACAGGTAGTAGTCAAGCGTGTAAATGTCTTCTGCAGGATTCAGCAAGTCGCCGGTGTAGCAAAGCGCGACTTCAGCGACCGCGGTCCCCGTCTCCAACACAGCGTCAATCGCGGGTCGCATCTGCGCGACATCGTTGAGGG
>JBEGTE010000002.1:0-24074 GCA_041179605.1 Actinomycetota bacterium
GTCATCGTCATCGCCTCGGGGCGAAGACGCGCCTCGGTGTAGCGACTTGCTGCGGGACCGTCGTCTAGAGAACCAAAGTTTCCGTGACCATCCACAAACGGAACCCGAAGGCTGAACGGCTGAGCGAGGCGCACGAGCGCGTCATAAATCGCACTGTCACCGTGTGGGTGCAGTTTGCCCATCACCTCGCCGACGACTCGAGCGCTCTTGACGTAGCCCTTGTCGGGTCGCAGACCCATGTCCGCCATTTGGTAAATGATGCGACGCTGCACCGGCTTCAATCCGTCACGCGCGTCCGGAAGCGCGCGAGAATAGATGACGGAGTAGGCGTACTCGAGGAACGACCCCTGCATCTCGTGGGAAAGGTCAACATCATCGATGCGTTCAGAAAAGGATGGGGCGTCAGTCACAATGAGCACGATTTTACCCGCCATCGGTGCGGGAGAGCGGTGGCTCGCGGGGGTGTTGACGAGCGCGTTCGCTTCGGTTCGTGGTGTTGACAACCGTCTCGACCTACCCCGTGCTCGCCGTGTCGTAGTCGTTCTCGTGGACGGGCTCGGAGCCGAAAACCTTAACGCTCACAAGGCTCACGCTCGAACCATCACTGCCATGTCACAGAAAGCCGTCCTGGCGAATTTTCCGTCGACGACCGCATCATCCCTCGCGACTCTCGCGACGGGCGTCGATCCTGGCCAGACGGGAATGGTCGGGTATGCGGTTCGCGACCCGCAGACTGGCGAGATTGTGAATCAACTGTCGGGCCTCGACGCGCGCGACGTCACAACTTGGCAACCCATGCCCACTGTTTGGCAGTTGAACCCCGACGTCCCGTCCGTTGTAATCTCGGGCGAGCGCTATCGTTCGTCCGGCCTGACGAAAGCAATTCTGCGCGGGGGCGAGTATGCGGGAGCTAACACATACGCCGACCGAATCGCAACGGTGAAAAAGTTTCTCGCCGCCAATTCGGAGGGCGTCGCCTACGTGTACATCCCCGAACTCGATCAGGCGGCTCACCAGTTCGGTGTAAACAGCGATCAGTGGGTGCGAAGGTTGGAGGATCTTGACGGATTCGTCGCAGATCTACGTCGACTGATTGGACCGAATGATGGTCTCTTACTCACCGCAGACCACGGAGTTCTCGACGTACCCACGGTGAAGCACCGAATAATCCCGGCCGATTCCGAGCTGCTGCGTGATGTCATTACTGGTGGCGAGCCGCGATTCCTGCACCTGTACAGCGAACGTGACGCACACGAGCTTGCCGAAACATGGCGGGCGGAAGAGGGCGGCGTCGCGCATGTCGCGACCCGAGCGGAGGCGATTGCCGCAGGTTGGTTTGGCGAGGTCGCGGATGAACACCTCGAACGCATCGGTGACGTGCTCGTCACACCGAGAGGAGTCGCCGTCTACTACGACGAGCGCACCGCGACCACGGCGTCAATGGCGATGGTCGGACAACACGGTGGGTTGTCGCGGACGGAGACGCACGTGCCTCTTGTCCGAGGGGGAGTGTTCGGTTAGTCCTCGTCGGGACGGGTGCCGAAGACGATTTCATCCCACGTCGGCATGGGCGCACGCTGTCGACGCTGGCGTTGACTCGGCGTTTCGTCGATGAACACATCGGGCGCCGACGGCTGCGGGTCTGCCTCAACCACATCGGGAGCTTCCGGTGCATCATCCGCCATTTCGAGCATCTCGGGAGTAATGACGGGGATTGATCCGGTCGACGGGTGGCTCGACATTGCCTCGCTGCGCTCGCCGCGTCGCTTGTGCAACTCGTCGAGAAGGTCGGCCGGAGCCGCACTGGCAGGTTCGGTCACCGTGTCGCCAATGATTTCATCGATGTCAATCGGGATCTGGATGACGGGTTGCGGGCTGGATTTTTCGACGACAGGCTCAAACTCGCCACTGTCGAAGCGTTGCGGAACCTGCGGCGTGACGACACGAAGTGGCGGGAAGAGGGCCGCGTCAACGGCGTCGGCTTTGCTGACTCGAATGGCGACGGGATTTGTGGGGACGAGGGTCAGCTTCCGAGGATCGAATGCCCAAGTGGCCTCTTCAGTGACGGTCCCGACGGTGAATTCCGCGCCGACAACCCACTCGTCGTCAAGCCGGTATGCCTGCCAGCGCGAAACCGTTCCACCTTGCTCGCGCAGACGCCCCTCGATCGCGGCGCCGAACGTGGAAGCGTCTTCGTCATCGTGTGTGGTGACGGGAACCGAGAGGGCTCGTTCGAGGACGAACGCGAGCTCCGCCGTAATTGGAGCTTCGAAACGAGCGACGTGATCGGCGTCTGCACCGGTGCGATCGGCGACTTCTGAAACTGAAAGTCCAGAGCGGAGGAGCGTCTGGATCTCGCGCGGGCTGACTCCGCCAGTGCTCGAGACACCGGGCCGGTGTGCAATTCCCGCTCGCAATTCCGCGTCAACGGGAATCGTGAAGCGGTGACCTTCACGGGAAACAGCAACAATCGCGGTGGGCGACACCTCGATAACTGTCAGTTCTTCCACGGCAAACTCCTGTTTGTGGCTGTGTCCCGACAATACCGCCGAACGACACGGAATTTGCGACATACGGCGAGGGAGTTTGATTTTCGTCTCAATGTGTCGCAAACTACAGGCGCCCGTTACCAGAGAAAGGTTTGTCACAGTGGCAACGGATTACGACTCCCCGCGCAAGGGTGAAGAAGACCACGAGTCCCTCCAGGCATTGCAGGAGCGCGTCCCCGCACCCCGTCCGGGTGCTGAAGTGGACGACGCAGACAACCCGGACAGTCTCGAAATGAGCGGTCAGGACCTCGCAAACATGGAACTCGACGTGGTCGTGCTTCCTCCGCAGGCCGATGAGTTCACGTGTAACGAGTGTTTCATCGTGAAGAACCGTTCACAGATCGCCAAGGAATCTAAGTCCGGAGCGATCTGCTTCGACTGCGCCTAGCGGCTGTTGAGCGCTGCGACCAGTTCCTCTGGTCGGCGACTCGAGATGTACCAGTACGGAGTCGGATCATTGGCGTCCGCAATCGCAATGCGAACTCCGCGCGGAATCCACGCTCGGATGACTTTCCATGCCCGCGCATCGGCGAGAGCCGAACCGCGATCGGCGCGTTCTACGACGGTCGCTGCGCCCAGCAGTGTCCGATCGATTACTGCGCGCCCGGCTCGAAGCTCGGCGTCGGTGACCACGATCTGTGGCGCGCCGAAGATGAGCCAGGCTAACCCGACGAGGTAGACCGCGACAGAATTCACGACCCCCCACGCCACATTGATGGGTGCCAGCATCCCGAACGCAAGCGGAAAAAGTAACAGCAATGCGATGTGCCAGCCTAAATTGGGGGTGAGTCGCTCGCGGAAAATAACCATGTCCCTATTCGACCATGTAATACCCTGAACGAATGACACCAGAGGTTCTCGTCGTCGGCACTGTGCCGTCCTATGCGCACCCCGGAGACGCTGGAGCAGATATCACCGCGTCCGAGTCGGTGATTTTACGTCCGGGCGAACGGGCACTCGTCAAAACGGGCGTTTCGATTGCATTGCCGGACGGCTTTGTTGCGTTCGTCATGCCGCGTAGTGGACTCGCGCTCAAACACGGCATTGCTCTTGTCAATTCTCCGGGGACTATCGATGCGGGTTACCGCGGAGAGATTGGCGTCATAATGCTCAACACTGATCGTGAGAACGATTTTCGCATTGAGCCCGGTGACCGAATCGCGCAACTCGTGATCCAGCCCGTCGTTCGAGCAGAGTTTGTTCCAGTGGCAGAGTTGCCGGGAACTCATCGCGGTGCCGGTGGGTTCGGTAGTACGGGAGTAGGGAAGGCCTAACCATGAATGAGAAGAGTGCTCCGGACAATCGTGCGACGAGCGGTCCGTTCGATGTTTCTGAGGTGAGCCCGGTCCAGCCGTTTATCGACCTCGGCTCGATCAAGGTCACCCCACGAGTCGGTCTACAGTTGCGGCTCGATGTTGATGACAGCACAAAACGCGTTGTTGCCGCAACGTTGGATTGCGAGGGTTCCACACTGCAGGTACAGGCCTTCGCCGCGCCGCGTTCGGAGGGGCTTTGGCACGAGATTCGCGAACAGGTTCTCGCTCAGGTCGCAAAACAGGGTGGTTCAGTTGAGGAAGAGGAAGGCCCTTTCGGCACCGAGGTTCGTGCAGTGCTGCCGACCGCTGACGGCGGTCGACGACCGGTCCGTTTTATCGGAGTCGACGGTCCGAAGTGGTTCCTCCGAGGTGTGATCTCAGGCAAGGGTGCCGAGGATCCGTCGAGCGCACTGCCCATCGAAGAGGTCTACCGTTCCATCGTCGTCAACCGCGGGATTGAGGCATTGCCGCCACGTGAACTCTTGCCGTTGCGCGTGCCGCCGCAACCTGGCGTTCCCGCATGACCGAAACATCGAAGACCACTCGTGGAATTGGCGCTCTGACACCGGGCGAAGCGCCGACCGCTGATGCTCTCTTTGGCGCCATCGGTGGTGTTCGCGGGATTGTCGAATCAATCGCCCCCGGGCTCGTTTTCCTCGTCATGTTCACCATCACCGGTGACTTACTGCCGTCGGTACTTGCACCAGTCGGAGTGGCAGTAATCGCTCTCATCGTTCGCCTCTTTCAACGGCTACCGGTGCTACCCGCCGTCAGCGGCGGGCTGGGGATCGCGGCGTCAGCGGGACTCGCTCTGTGGACCGGTCGAGCAGCGGACAACTTTGTTGGTGGATTCATCATCAACGCCATCTCGTTGACGGTATTCGCGGGGTCGCTCGTCATTCGCAAGCCGTTCGTCGGCGTTCTCGCGCAAGCACTGGCCCCGAAGGTCGCGTGGATGACCGACGCCAGACCGCGACGCGCCGTGACTATCGCCACAATTGCGTGGGCTGTCTTTTTTTCAACTCGACTTGCGGTGCAACTTCCGCTCTACTTCGCAAACCTCACCGCCGCACTTGCCGCTACCAAGCTGATCATGGGTCTGCCGATGTATGCGGGCATGGTGTGGGTGACCTGGATGCTGTTGCGTTCATCTCACACCACCACACAGTCCTAGGTCCTCGTCGGGCTAGACTGGGGACATCCTGTCGATGCAGAGGAGTGATTGGTGAGCATCAACTCGTTCGGTGCACAAAGCACATTGTCCGTTGACGGTCGTGAGTACACGATTTTCCGTCTCGATTCGGTTGAGGGACACGAACGACTTCCGTTCAGCCTCAAGGTCCTTCTCGAGAACCTGCTCCGGACCGAGGACGGCGCGAACATCACCGCTGAGCAGATTCGTGCGCTCGGTTCGTGGGTTCCCACCGCCGAGCCCGACACCGAGATTCAATTCACTCCCGCTCGTGTCGTCATGCAGGACTTCACCGGTGTCCCGTGCATCGTCGACCTCGCCACCATGCGCGAAGCCGTTGCGGAACTCGGGGGAGACCCGGAGAAGATCAACCCACTGGCACCCGCGGAACTCGTCATCGACCACTCGGTCATCGCCGACCTGTTCGGTCGCGAAGATGCCTTCGAACGCAACGTCGAAATCGAGTACGAACGAAATGGTGAGCGCTACCAGTTCCTTCGTTGGGGTCAGACCGCGTTCGACAACTTCAAGGTCGTCCCGCCGGGAACTGGAATTGTTCACCAGGTCAACATGGAGAACCTTGCCAAGGTCGTCTACACGCGAGATGTCAACGGCGCGACCCTGGCGTTCCCCGACACCTGTGTCGGCACCGACTCGCACACGACCATGGTCAACGGACTCGGGGTTCTTGGGTGGGGAGTCGGCGGGATCGAAGCCGAAGCAGCGATGCTCGGTCAGCCCGTCTCGATGCTCATCCCCAAGGTCGTCGGATTCAAGCTCACGGGTGTCATCCCGTCGGCAGTCACCGCGACGGACGTGGTCCTCACAATCACGGACATGTTGCGTAAGCACGGCGTTGTCGGAAAGTTCGTCGAGTTCTACGGTGCGGGTGTGAGTCAAGTTCCCCTTGCGAACCGCGCAACGATCGGAAACATGAGCCCCGAGTTCGGCTCGACCGCAGCGATGTTCCCCGTCGACGACGTCACGGTCGACTACCTGAAGCTCACTGGCCGTCCCGCAGAAACGGTCGCACTCGTTGAGGCATATGCCAAGGCACAGGGCCTCTGGCACAACCCCGATGTCGAACCCGTGTTCAGCGAATACCTGGAACTCGATCTGTCGACGGTTGTTCCGTCAATCGCAGGACCGAAGCGCCCGCAGGACCGAATCGAACTGTCGAAGGCGAAGTCGCAGTTCGGAGCCGATCTCACCAACTACGGAGCCGGTAAGGCTGCGTCGGTCACGTACGGTGGTGAGACCTTCGAGGTCGACAACGGACACGTCGCCATCGCCGCAATCACGTCCTGCACCAACACGTCCAACCCGTCTGTCATGCTCGCTGCGGGACTTCTCGCGCGTAACGCCGTTGCCAAGGGGCTCAAGGCGCAGCCGTGGGTCAAGACAACGCTTGCCCCCGGTTCAAAGGTTGTCACCGAGTACTACGAGAAGGCCGGACTGATGGACGACCTCGAAGCGCTCGGGTTCTACCTCGTCGGATACGGTTGCACGACGTGCATCGGAAACTCCGGACCTCTCCCGACTGAGGTGTCGGCTGCGGTTCAGGAGAACGACCTCGCGGTGACAGCAGTTCTGTCGGGTAACCGAAACTTCGAGGGTCGCATCAACCCCGACGTCAAGATGAACTACCTCGCGTCGCCGCCGCTCGTCATCGCCTACGCTCTCGCAGGAACGATGAACTTCGACTTCGAAAGCCAGGCTCTGGGAACCGACCAGGAGGGCAATGACGTTTTCCTCGCCGACATCTGGCCGTCGGCAGCCGAGGTCCAGAAGACGATTGACTCGTCCATCGACACGGACATGTTCGTTCGCCAGTACGGCGCGGTCTTCGATGGAGACGACCGTTGGCGCTCGATTCCGACGCCGACCGGGAACGTGTTTGAGTGGGATGACAAGTCCACCTACGTGCGCAAGCCCCCGTACTTCGACGGGATGAAGAAGGAGACGACACCGGTTTCCGATATTCACGGCGCACGCGTTCTCGCCAAGCTCGGGGACTCGGTAACGACCGACCACATCTCACCGGCCGGGTCCATCAAGGCGGATTCGCCTGCTGGCAAGTACCTCCAGGCGCACGGCGTCTCGCGTGACGACTTCAACTCGTACGGATCGCGTCGCGGCAACCACGAAGTCATGATTCGCGGAACCTTTGCCAACATCCGTCTCAAGAACCAACTGCTCGACGGTGTCGAGGGTGGTTACACCCGGGACTTCACCACCGCAGAAGGCGCACAGTCGTTTATTTTTGACGCGTCCGAGAAGTACCAGGCAAACGGCACCCCGCTCGTCATCCTGGCTGGCAAGGAGTACGGCTCGGGTTCGAGCCGTGACTGGGCGGCTAAGGGAACCCGACTGCTCGGTGTGTCCGCCGTTATCGCCGAGTCGTTCGAGCGCATCCACCGCTCCAATCTCATCGGAATGGGCGTCATCCCGCTCCAGTTCCCCGCCGGTCAAAACGCCGACTCGCTCGGTCTGGATGGAACCGAAGAGTTCTCGTTCGAGGGCATCGAGGAACTGAACGAGGGCCGAACCCCACGCACGGTGCGCGTCGTCGCCACGCCGACATCGCACTCCGCGGCGGGTAAAGAGACTGTCGAATTTGACGCGGTTGTCCGTATCGACACTCCCGGTGAAGCCGACTACTTCCGCAACGGCGGAATCCTTCAGTACGTTCTACGTTCGCTGCTGTAATCGTCATGTTGTTGCCGTCCATTCGGAGTCCGAAAGATCTCAAGAGTCTTTCGCTCGCCGAGTGCGGACAGCTCGCCGGCGAAGTACGCGAGTTCCTCGTCACCAACGTCGCGGCGACCGGTGGGCACTTGGGTCCGAACCTTGGCGTCGTCGAGTTGACAATCGGTATCCACCGTGTCTTTGATTCGCCTATCGATCCCATCATCTTCGACACGGGTCACCAGTCTTATGTGCACAAGTTGCTGACGGGTCGCCAGGACTTTTCGGGACTGCGCTCAGCAGAGGGATTGGCAGGTTACCCGCAACGCAGCGAATCCGTTCATGACGTTGTCGAAAGCAGCCACGCATCCAGTTCCCTGTCGTGGGCGGATGGAATTTCGAAGGCTTTCGAGATGACCGGTCAGGATGATCGTCATGTTGTCGCGGTCGTCGGAGACGGCGCCCTCACCGGTGGGATGACGTGGGAGGCACTCAACAACATTTCCCACGACAATTCACGCAAACTGGTGATCGTCGTCAACGACAACGGTCGCTCATACGCGCCAACAATTGGCGGCGTGGCGAGGTTTCTGTCGACGGTTCGCACCCGACCGACCTACCGTCGCCTACACATCATTTCCTGGGCAATTTTCAAGCGTCTTGGAGGGCCCGCCCGCGCGTTCTATCGCGGAGTCCGAGGCGGTGTCCGTGGATTCCTCGCTCGTTTTGCGAACAACGATTCTCTGTACTCAAACCTCGACATCAAGTACATCGGACCAATCGATGGGCACAACCTCGCCGATGTCGAGCGAGCCCTTGAACAGGCCAAAGATTACGGAACTCCCGTGATTGTTCACGCGATCACAGAAAAGGGCCGCGGTTATGAACCGGCTCGTGCCAACGTCGACGATCAATTCCACGCCATCGGTACCTTTGACCCCATCACGGGTGAAGAAAGTAAAGGCTCGGGAACGTCGTGGACCAGTGTGTTCTCGAAAGAACTTGTCGCCATAGCTGACGACAACGACAAGGTCGTTGGAATCACAGCGGCAATGTTGCGTCCGACCGGGCTTGCCGCTTTCGCGGAGAAATACCCGAGTCGAGTCGTCGACGTCGGCATCGCGGAACAGCATGCAACGACGTCAGCCGCGGGGCTCGCGTTCGGTGGGTTGCACCCGGTGGTGGCCGTTTATGCCACGTTCATGGGTCGCGCATTTGATCAGGTGTTGATGGACGTCGCTCTGCATCGAGCCGGGGTAACGTTCGTTCTCGATCGCGCAGGTGTGACTGGTCCCGACGGCGCCTCGCACCACGGTCAGTGGGATCTCGCCATGCTCAACATCGTTCCGGGAGTTCGGATTGCGGCACCGCGCGACGACGTGACGCTTCGTGAAGAATTGCGCGAAGCTGTTGCCGTTGACGATGCTCCGACGGTCGTTCGTTTTCCCAAGGGAAATATCGCTGGACCTATTCCCGCCATCCGCAGGACAAGCGACGGTGTCGATGTTCTCGTTGAGGGCGCTTCCACGGACGTGTTGATCGTCGCCATTGGCGCCTTCGCACCGCTGGCCATCGTCGTTGCTGAAAAACTCAACAAGGCCGGAATCGGGGCAACAGTTGTCGACCCGCGTTGGGTCATTCCCGTTGCGGACTCTGTCATCGCGATGTCCCGCGACCATCGACTCGTTGTGTCCATCGAGGACGGAATCCGCGTTGGGGGAATTGGAACGCGCATCCGCCAAGACCTCCGCGCCGCTGGAATCGACACGGGTGTCGACGAGTTGGGACTGCCCGACGAGTTCCTTGAACACGATTCCCGCGAAAACATATTGCGACGAGTCGGGCTCGACGCCGAATCCATTGTTGCCAAGATTGAGGCTCAAATCAGCGGAACACAGATCCCGAAGGCTAAGCCCTAGCGACTAGTGAAAACGGCGACCGAGAACTCGTTCGCTCGAGCCGACCTCATCGAGATATCTGCTAATTCCCCCGTGTGCAACGGGCCAACCAGCACCAACGATCATGCAAAGGTCGATGTCCTTGACCTCAGCGACGACACCCTCGCTGAGCATGATGTCCATCTCACGGACTAACGCGTCACAGACGTGATCGTGGAACGGGCGCTTTGCTTCTCGGTCGTTCGGCAACGTCGCCGCGAGGTCAGATGCTATCGATGCCGATACGGGATTGTTCGTGGCGGACCGTAGCGATTCTGGGACAATCACGCGGTCTGGGGCAAAGGCATGGAGTGATTCCAGCATGTGCAGAGTTACCGCACGACCGATGAGGTCAACAAGCGCGAACGGATCCATAGGAAGTCGAAGCGGTTCAAGTGAACTCGCAATCGATTGAGGTGAACATCCGCGTTCGACGGTGTCAAAAACTTCACTTAGAAACACCGACAGAACACGGTTCACGACGAATCCAGGGAGATCTTTCGTGATGACCGGCGTTTTGCGCAGGTTTCCCGCACAGGAAATCGCGGTCGCTATAGCGACTGGGGCTGTGTGGGTCGTCGACACAACCTCAATCAAGGGCATCACTGCCACCGGGTTGAAAAAGTGAAAGCCGATGAGTCGCTCAGGGTGCGCAAGTGATTCGGCCATCGCGGTCACCGACAGTGACGAGGTGTTCGTCGCGAGGATGCATTCGGGCGAAATGTGTGCCTCGATCTCGCGAAGAACCGAAACCTTGACATCGAGGTCTTCGAAAACCGCTTCCATCACGAAGTCGCAATCGCCGAAGTCGGCCTTAGCAAGCGTGGTGGTGAGGAGGGAGAGAATGTGCGCGCGACGATCAGGCGACAACGCGCCGCGATCGACTCGACCGGTGAGCGTGTCTGAAATACGTGCAATTGCAGAGTCGAGGCGTTCCTGTGAGACATCCGTCAGCGTCACGGGAATGTTCAATTTTTCGGCGAAGAGTGTCGCGAACTGTGACGCCATCAGTCCGGCCCCGAGAATCCCGACATGGTTGATTGTGCGTGGCGGCACATCGGGGACACCGGCGGGTTTGCGGGCACGACTCGTCGTTAGGTGGAACGCATAGACGCGGTTGCGGAATTCCGGGGTGACGATGAGGTCAGCAAGCGCATCGTCCTCTGCAGCGAACCCTTCGCCAATAGAAGTGCCCGCGCGGATCACGTCGGCGAGTCGTCCCATCGCCACAGCAGGATTCGCGGGGCGGTCGGAATAGCCTCGGACTCGGGCGAACAACGAGTCCAGTTGCGCTTCAGTTGGCGCGTGTTCAGAACGTTCCGCCGGGAAACCATCATCAATGAATCTGAGCACGTCATCGTGTAGGTGCTCTTCGGGCGCGAGGCGATCGACGATTCCGAGATCGAGTGCGCCGTGGGCGTTGAGCAACACATTGTTCTTGACGGGGTTGTCCAGTAAGACGGTGACTGCGTCGTCGAAGCCGATCAGTCGGGGGAGGAGCGTCGCCCCGCCCCAACCTGGAATCAATCCGAGACTAATTTCGGGGAGTCCAATCGCGGAAACAGATGCGGCGGCCACGCGGTAGGTACAGTGCAGCGCGAGTTCTAGTCCGCCTCCGAGTGCAACGCCGTTTATTTCAGCAATTGTCGGAACGCCCAGCGTCGCAAGTCGATGCAGAACTCGGTGACCACTCTCGGCGAGGGAGAGGGACAATGCGCGGTCAGTGATTGCCGACATCATGTCAAGATCCGCGCCGGCGCAGAAAGCCTTACCGGAGCCACGAATTACGACCGCCGCGGTTGATGAATCGATCATGTTCTCAACGGCGTCAAGCGCAACGTCGAGGTTGTCGAGTCCGCGCGGGCCTAGTACTGCTGGGCGCCTCTCGTCCTCTGCGGCAAGCGTGACGACGACGAGCGAGGCGTTAGCGGGGGACGTTTCAGTCGTGACATGCGCCAAGGTGGCGATTTTTTCGCTCGCGTGGGTCATGCGCCGAAGTGGGGGTTTTCCCAGATGACGGTTCCGCCTTGACCGAGACCGACGCACATTGTTGTCAGTCCGTAACGGATCTCGGGGTTGTTCTCGAAGTGACGCGCAAGCTGAATGGCGAGTCGGACGCCGGACGCCGCGAGCGGATGTCCCATCGCGATTGCGCCGCCCCAGGGGTTGAAATTGGCCGAGGTCGAGTCCAGTCCGAAGTGGTCAGCGAATCCGAGAACCTGCACGGCAAATGCTTCGTTCAGTTCGAATAGTCCGATGTCCGAAATCGAAAGCCCAGCGATTCGAAGCGCCTTCTCCGTCGACGGTATCGGTCCGAGTCCCATCACATCGGGCGAGACGCCAGCGAATGCGTACGACACCATGCGCATCGACGGGGAGAGACCATACTCGTTGACCGCTCTGGAACCCGCCAGAATGCTCATCGTCGCGCCGTCCGTCAACGGAGACGCGTTGCCCGCGGTGACACGACCGTCCTCACGAAACGGGGGATTGAGTGTGCTCAAGCCTTCCAGTGTGGTGCCGGGTCGCAGTTGTTCGTCGCGGTCGGCGACTCCGTTGACGGTCGAAATCGTGACGAGGTCCTGCTGAGGTCCTCCCGCTTCATACGCTGCCCATGCTCGCTGTTGGCTCTGCAGAGCGAACTCGTCAGCGCGCTGTTTCGTGATGGCAGGCAACATGTCATGCAGGTTCTCGGCGGTGCGGCCCATGAAGAGCGAGTCATCCGTGAAAATCCCCATCTCGAACAACGCGGGGTTGGCCTTCTTCTCGAATTCCATGGGGTGCCGACCCATGTGTTCAACACCGCCTGCAACGGCGATGTCAATCTGACCAAACCCGATGCCTGCACCCAGTGTCGTCATCGACGTCATCGCACCCGCACACATTCGGTCAATGGCAAAACCGGGAACGGTCGTTGGAAGTCCAGCGAGAAGTCCAACCGTCCGACCGAGCGTAAGCCCTTGGTCGCCCTCGTGTGTCGTCGCGGCAATTGCAACGTCGTCGATCGCGTCCGCAGGAATGTTCGGGTTCCTGGCGAGTAGCCCCTTTAGTACGTCGGCAGCGATGTCGTCCGCGCGCGTGTCACGGTAAATACCTTTCGCACCGGCGCGACCAAACGGACTGCGCATTCCGTCAACGAAAAATACTGACTCGCTCAACTGTGCCTCCTTGCACTCTCCATCGTGCCACTGTTAGTCGGCTTCGGTGCCACTAACGCTCGGGGTATCGATGAATTCGTCGGGATGCGCTGCGGCACGGGCAAATCCGTCTGCGATTCGCGCGCTCGTTGCGTCCACCTGCCACTGTCGGGCTCCCGCAATCGTCAGCGCACCAGCGATTCCGTTGGGTGTCGCATCCGCAGGCGGTTCCCAACACAGCCTGCGCAGAATGTCCGGGGTGAGCAAGTTCTCAACTGGAACTTTGACCTCCTCGGCGATTGCGACAACTTCCGCACGCGATGCAACGAATCGCGCATACGCGTCCGGATGCCGCTCCTTCCAGTTGCGCGGAGTTGACAACGAATTGCCGCGAACACGCATCGGAGGCAGGTCATCGGTCGCGGTGCCGCGTTCAATTGCGGCCCACCATCGGTCGAGTTGTTTGCGCGATAGTCGCCCGGTGAACGCAGAAAGTCCCGCCAGTTGCCCCTTAGAGCCGGGCATCACCTTCGCTGCAGCGACAATCGACGCGTCGGGAATTACTCGGCCGGGACCCATATCCAACTCGCGCGCAATTGCATCACGCTCTAGCCACAGCTCGCGAGCGACCGCGAGTTGGTAAGGCGAGGTCAGGGTCTGAATCTGCGACAGTCTGCGCCACGGATCCTGGCGGGGCGCAGCGGGCTTCCACGTCAACAGGTTGTCGAACTCTTGGCGGGCGATGTCGGCTTTGCCGTTTTCACGCAGCCTCGCGTGCAACGCGTCCCGCAGATCGGGTAGCAGTTCAACGTCCAGAGCCGCGTACACGAGCCACTCATGTGGCAGGGGCCGGGTCGACCAATCGGCGGCAGAGTGTTCTTTAGCGAGGTGCAGCCCCAGCAATTCCGCGACCACTGTACCGAGGCCCACGCGGGGAAGCCCGGCGAGTCGCGAGCCAAGCTCCGTGTCGAAGAGAGACGTCGGCGTCAGTCCGATTTCGGCGAGGCACCCCAAGTCTTGGGTGGCCGCGTGAAGAATCCATTCGTCGGTACGAAGAACTTCGGCAAGAGTATCAAGTGACTCAAACGCAATCGGGTCGATGAGGTGAGTCCCGCCGCCGCGGCGACTGACTTGAATCAAATAGGCGCGGCTGGAATAGCGAAAGCCGCTTGCCCGCTCAGCATCGACGCCGAAAGGGCCGCTGCCGCCCGCAAGCCGTGCGACGGCGTGAGTCAGCGCGTCGGGAGTATCAACAACAAACGGTTCCTCCGCCAACGATGCCGGCGGCAATTCGATTTCGTCGGTCATCGAGCCTGAATGTTGGTTACGCCTTCGGGCTGAGGCGGGAATCCAGCCAGTCGGCAGACAAACCGCGCCCATGCTTCGACGTGCGGACGAGCATCCCATGTTTGCGGAGACCACGACGCGCGCACCTCCACTTGAGTGCCGCGACCTTGCGGTTCCAAGTCCCCGAAGCCCGTTGAAATGACACGAGTGACAGTGCCGGCAGCGTGGCTGAATTTTGCGCCGCCTTCCGTCAATTCGTCGAGAAGCGTCGCCCACGTCGCAGCGGAGTACATCTCATCGCTGCCGAGATCAACTTCGAGAGGCGACTGAGCAAAAATGATTGCGCGAGACCGACCACCCCAGGCAATCGGTTCTTCGGGGTCGTCCAGGATGATCAGACGGCCAGTTCCGCGGTCAAGATGTCCGGTTCCCGCAACAATGTCTGCCGAGAAGGCGATGGCATTCGGAGCGAGTCCAGCGGGTGCGTCAATCTCGTGCACAGCAACCTCGCGGGGAAGACCCGCCGAGCGAGCGGACTCGACGAGGGATTCGAAGTATCCGGACGAGTTGTTCACGGTGTCAGCCTAGGTACGTGACTTGACCGATTTGCGAGGCGCGCCGTCGACCAATCTGCGCGTGTAGCGGAAGCCGGAATCATCGTGCGCCATCAGTGTCAACTCACCTGACACTTCGGGAACCACCAATTCCGCTGATTGTTCCCCAGGATTGGGCGAAACCGTCTGGCACCACTCTGTGATGACACCAGCTGTCAGCAGTTGCTTGACGATAGTCAGTCCGCCTTCGACAACTATTCGACGGTGACCGAGACCGTGGACCGCCTTCATAATCGCTGCGCCGGTGAAACGGGGAAGAACCACACCGGTTACTCCATCGGGTACCGAGGCTGACGAGTGGTGCAGCACTGTCACACCGCCGTGTGCGCGGTCAACAACGGACGAGGGGACGTCTGCCGAACGCGAGATGATCACGAGAGGTCTGTCTCGAGGCACAGAGAGGGGTTCCGCCCGAACTGTCGCTCCGCCGAGAACGACGACGTCTGCGATATCTCGAAGAGCAAGAAGCAAAGCGCGGTCCGCGCCGCCCGTCAATTCGTGACTCGTTCCGGAGCTTCCCACAACATGTCCGAGTGCGTCCGTGATGAGGTTGACACGCACCCAGTCCTCGCCACGGGTATCCCACCACAACTTCGCGGCCTCACGGTTCATGGTGTCGAACGCGATTCCGTAAGGGAAGTCTGTGTGCACGAGCATGTCACTATTGTCGTCGGTAGGCTGGTGCCAACTGAGGAAGGTCTGGCTCATCGTGTCGCTCGTTCATCTCGCGGATCGCCGCCCGGCCGTCACGACCGCCCAGATGCTGGCTCATCTCGTTCCCCCGCCTCAATTCGCGAACGCGAGTTTTGACACGTACGTACCTGATGCTGCCCATCCATCCCAATCCGACGCTCGAGAAGCAGCGCGTGGCTTCTTTTCGTCACACGGCGGGGGACTCTTCAAGAAGGCAATCGAACAACCGCTCGGGCTCTATCTCGACGGCGGGTTCGGTGTAGGAAAAACACACTTGCTGGCCGCCGCGTGGCACATCGCACAGGGTCGGAAGTATTTCGGCACGTTTATTGAATACACCGCACTAGTCGGCGCGCTGGGATATGCGAACGCTGTCGAGGCACTGACTGGTGCGGACTTCATCGCTATCGACGAATTTGAACTCGACGATCCGGGCGACACGATGTTGATGACGAGATTGCTCGGCGAGTTGATGGCGGACGGCACACGCGTTATGGCCACATCGAACACGCCGCCGAACGCTCTCGGTGAAGGTCGTTTCGCCGCGGCTGATTTTGTCCGTGAAATCCAGGGACTTTCCGACCGATTCCGAACATTCCGCATCGACGGCGTTGATTACCGCCATCGTGAAAACGAAGGTGCTGCGCGCGTGAGCACCGATGCCGAACTCGAGTCGATTGAAGCCACCGATGGTCTCGTCGTCGCGACCGATTCCTTCGGTGACCTCGAAGTCGTCCTCGCACGCGAGCATCCCTCCAAATACGCAATCCTCGTTGACGGTGTTGACGTCGCGGTGTGGTGGGACGTCGTGCAGTTCGATGACCAGAACGACGCCCTACGCTTCGTCGCACTCGTCGACCGCCTGTACGACGCGGACATCCCCGTTCGGGCAAGCGGTGTCCCCGTTGACCGCGTGTTCCCGGACGACATGCTCGCGGGAGGGTTTCGAAAGAAATACCTTCGAGCGCAATCGCGACTGGTCGCACTCACTCACCGCGCAATATCTCGGTAACAAACCGGTTGTTCTGTAACACGACCGTCACATCAGTGACGGCATGCGGAAACCTCAGCGTTCCAATCTGACTTCAGTGGGCAATCGTTCACGACCATCGGAAAGGAACAAAAATGGACGTCGGAAACATGTCGTGGGCTATCGCCGCGACCGCCCTCGTGCTCTTCATGACCCCAGGAGTCGCATTCTTCTACGGGGGACTCGTCAAGGCCAAGAGTGTCATTTCGATGATGATGCTGTCTTTCGGCTCGATGGGACTTGCAGGAGTGCTGTGGGTGCTTATTGGATACAACATGTCAGCTGTCGAGAACCCGTTCGATTTCGCGGGGGACCCGTTCAGCGATTTTGCACTCTCCGCGGCTGACGACAACACGCTGCTGTACGCGACATATGGCGGAACGTTTGCGATTATCACCATCGCACTGGTTTCCGGCGCTATCGCCGACCGCGCGAAGTTCGGTTCGTGGATGATCTTCGTGGGGTTGTTTTCCGTTCTCGTCTACTTCCCGGTCGCGGCGTGGGTGTGGGGTGGCGGTTGGATCATGAACCTCGGTGAAGCACTGGGCATGCCTGCCGTGATCGACTATGCCGGCGGAACTGCAGTGCACATCAACGCAGGTGCCGCCGCTCTGGCTCTGGCTCTCATTCTCGGCAAACGAGTCGCTTTCGGGAAGGGTGTTCACCAACCGCACAACGTTCCGCTGACACTCATCGGTGTTGCGATTCTCTGGTTCGGGTGGTTCGGATTTAACGCCGGTGCTCAGGCATTCGGCGACATGAGTCAGGTCGGACTCATCGTCATCAACACGTTCGTCGCAACATCGGCAGCAATTCTTGGCTGGATGGTTATCGAAAAGGTGCGTGACGGCAAAGCAACGAGTGTCGGCGCTGGCTCCGGGGCAGTAGCCGGTCTCGTTGCGATCACTCCGGCCTGTGCGAACCTAACCCCCGGATGGTCGATCGTCTTAGGCATCGTTGTCGGGGCACTCTGCGCACTTGCGATCAACCTCAAGTTCGCGTTGGGATTCGATGACTCGTTGGATGTCGTCGGCATCCACCTCGTCGGAGGAATCGTAGGAACTGTGTTCCTCGGCTTCTTCGCGTCAGAGACAGGTCTGTTCTACTCGGGAGACTTTGGGCAACTCGTCACGCAGACGCTCGCTGCCGGTGGAGTGTTGATCTATTCGTTCGTGGTGTCCCTCGTCCTTGGTTTGGCGATCGAAAAGACGATCGGATTCCGAGCGTCAACGGAAGCCGAGGTTGCGGGAATCGACACCGTCGTGCACGGAGAGTTGGGCTACGCCATTACGGAGTAGTACCTTCGGACGGATGGCGCTCGGGTGGGCGCCATCCGTCACACATTTAACATGCTCGAAACATCGCGCGATGTTTGCCGTAACCCGCGAAGCCCATCATGTAGACATATTCCTTTTCCACCCGAAGGGACACCATGGATTCCGGACAACTCACGTGGGCGATCGTCGCAACTTCGATGGTCTTGTTCATGACCCCAGGCCTCGCATTTTTCTACGGCGGCCTCGTCAAGGCGAAGAGCGTCATCTCGATGATGATGATGTCGGTAGGCACGATGGCGCTAGTGGGCGTTCTGTGGGTACTGGTCGGGCGGGGAATGTCGGTAGTTGAGCACCCAGACGACTTCTCCGGAAATCCGTTCAGTGATTTCCTCGCAGTGAACGACACCAATGAATCGCTGCTCGCCAGTTTGTTCGCGGCCTCATTCGCGATCATCACCGTCGCTCTGATTTCCGGTGCTGTTGCCGACCGCGCGAAGTTCGGTGCGTGGATGCTCTTCGCCGGAGCCTTCGCGATTCTTGCGTATTTCCCCATCTCGGCGTGGGTGTGGGGAGGAGGTTGGATAGCCCATCTTGGTGAGTCGCTCGGGCTTCCGCCGGTCATTGATTATGCAGGCGGCTTGGCTGTCGAAATCACATCAGGGTCCGCAGCGCTCGCACTCGCCCTCGTCCTCGGCAAGCGTGTCAACTTCGGTAAAGGGGTTCACCAACCGCACAACGTCCCGCTGACCCTCATTGGTTTCGGAATTCTGTTCTTCGGTTGGTTCGGGTTCAACGCGGGGGCGGAGGCTTTCACCGACATGGCCAAGGTCGGACTGATCTCGATGAATACGTTCGTTGCGGGTGCGGCAGGTTCGCTCGGTTGGATGCTCATTGAACGAATCAAAGACGGAAAGGCGACTTCGGTCGGTGCGGCATCGGGCGCCGTGGCCGGACTGGTTGCCATCACCCCGTCGTGCGCAAACCTCACACCGTCTTTCGCAATCCTGCTCGGGTTTGTTGCTGGCATCGCCTGCGCGTATGCGATTGAACTCAAATTCGCGCTCGGATTCGACGACTCGCTCGACGTCGTCGGGATCCACCTCGTCGGGGGACTCGTGGGGATGACTTTCCTCGGCTTCTTCGCCACGGAAACCGGCTGGGTGTTCTCGGGCGATCCCGGTCAGCTCATCGTGCAAGTGATTGCGGCGCTCTCCGTGCTCGTCTACTCGTTTGTCGCGGCCTTGCTTATCGGCTCTGTGATTGAAAAGACGATGGGTTTCCGAGCTTCGACGGAAGCCGAGATCGCGGGCATCGACACCGTCGTACACGGCGAGTTGGGGTACGCACTCGACGAAGACTAGGCGTTCGTGTCGGCGATGTCGGGTTCGCGCGGGAGCGCTGTAAGTTGCCACGGGCAGGACATCAGGAACGCCTATGCCAGAATGTAAACATTGGGTGATTGGCGCAGTTGGTAGCGCGCTTCCTTCACACGGAAGAGGTCGTCGGTTCGAACCCGGCATCACCCACCGCAGTGTCGTTTTGGAAATCTCGGGCGTTCTCGTATAGAGTCATGGAAGTCCCGCAAGGGGCATGCGGATGTAGCGCAGTTGGTAGCGCATCACCTTGCCAAGGTGAGGGTCGCGAGTTCGAGTCTCGTCATCCGCTCGGAAAAGCCTCAGGGCACAATCCACTTGGTGGCGTGGCCGAGAGGCGAGGCAGCGGCCTGCAAAGCCGTCCACACGGGTTCAAATCCCGTCGCCACCTCCACAACTTCATAGCCTTGGGCGATTGGCGCAGCGGTAGCGCGCTTCCCTGACACGGAAGAGGTCACTGGTTCGATCCCAGTATCGCCCACTCTGAAAACCCTGCTGCGGCGGGGTTTTTTAGTTCCCGCCGACAATCACACACATCAGTAGGCTTGAGAGGTTCTACCAAGGAGACCATCGTGACCGATAGCCGCACACTCACTGCACCGAATACCGGGTTTGAGTTGTTTAGCGACAAGACAATCGTTGCGATGCGCGTGAACGGTGAACTACGCGACTTGGCGCACCAGGCACAGCCTGGCGATGTCGTCGACGGCGTCGACATTGCGAGCCCCGACGGACTCAACATCCTCCGTCACTCGGCGGCGCACGTCGTCGCACAGGCGGTTCAACGCATCAACACAGAAGCCACACTCGGCATCGGTCCGCCGGTCACTGACGGCTTCTACTACGACTTCAAGGTCGACTCCCCGTTCACTCCCGACGATCTCACCGCGATCGAGAAGGAGATGAACCGCATCGTGCAGGAGGGGCAGCGCTTCATGCGTCGTGTCGTCAGCGAGGACGACGCTCGTGCAGAGCTTGCCAACGAACCGTTCAAACTCGAGCTCATCGGGCTCAAGGGCGGGAACACCGGTGACGATAACGAGAGTGTCGAGGTCGGCGGTTCCGAACTGACCATCTACGACAATGTCGATCCCAAGACAGGGGAGACGGTGTGGAAAGACCTTTGTCGTGGACCGCACCTTCCGAACACGCGCATGATCGGTCAGGGATACAAGCTGATGCGCGTCGCCGCGGCGTACTGGCGCGGCTCGGAAAAGAACCCCTCGCTTCAGCGCATCTACGGCACCGCGTGGCCGAACAAGCAGGAACTGCGCGACTACATCGAGCGACTCGAAGAAGCCGCGAAGCGTGACCACCGTCGACTCGGCGCCGAACTTGATTTGTTCTCGTTCCCTGACGAGATTGGCTCTGGGCTCGCGGTGTTCCACCCCAAGGGCGGCATCATCCGTCGCACGATGGAGGACTACTCGCGCAAGCGCCATGAAGAGGGTGGTTACGAGTTCGTCTACACGCCACACATCACCAAGCAAAACCTGTTCGAGGCGTCTGGCCACCTGGGTTGGTACAAGGACGGGATGTTTCCGCCGATGCACCTCGATGAGGTTCGCAACGAAGCAGGCGAGGTCACCCGTCAGGGGACCGACTATTACCTCAAGCCGATGAACTGCCCGTTCCACATTCTCATTTACCGTTCGCAGGGGCGTTCGTACCGTGACCTTCCGATGCGACTGTTTGAGTTCGGTTCGGTCTACCGCTACGAGAAGTCGGGGGTCGTCCACGGACTCACTCGCGTGCGCGGAATGACGCAGGACGACGCGCACATCTTCACCACTCCGGACAAGATGGAAGAAGAACTGACGAAGGTTCTTGATTTTGTTCTCTCGTTGCTCCGCGATTACGGACTGAATGATTTCTATCTGGAACTGTCGACTCGTGACGGTTCGGACAAGTTCGTCGGGTCCGACGAGTTGTGGGACACCGCGACGAAAACCCTTGAAAAGGTCGCGACCGATTCGGGACTGACGCTCGTACCCGATCCAGGCGGCGCCGCGTTCTACGGACCGAAGATTTCGGTCCAGGCGCGCGACGCCATCGGGCGTACCTGGCAGATGTCGACCATCCAACTCGACTTCAACCTTCCGGAGCGATTCGGCCTCGAGTACACAGCGTCCGACGGTTCCCGTCAGCGTCCAGTCATGATTCACCGTGCTCTGTTCGGCTCGGTCGAGCGCTTCTTTGGCGTTCTGCTCGAGCACTACGCTGGAGCCTTCCCCGTGTGGCTTGCACCGCAGCAAGTTGTTGCCGTGCCAGTCGCCGAAGAGTATGCCGACTATCTCGCCGATGTTGTCGCGCAGATGAAGAAGGCGGGCATCCGTGCAGAACTCGACGCGTCGGACGATCGCATGCAGAAGAAGATCCGCAACCACACAATGGCCAAGGTTCCGTACATCATCATCGCTGGCGAGGAGGATCGCGCGAACGGCGCGGTGAGTTTCCGTTTCCGAGACGGTGAGCAGGTCAACGGCGTTCCTATCGCGGACGCAATCGCGCGCATCACCGACATCATCGAACGCCGCTCACAGGAGTTGTAGTGGTCACCGCGGAATCGAGCGACCTGTTCGCGGGGGAGCCCGACGGACTCGACCGCCTGTGGACACCTCACCGCATGGTCTATCTGAATAAGGAGACCGGTGAAACGGGCTGCCCGTTCTGCGTCGCGCCCACCCGCTCGGACGAAGAGGGACTGATTGTCGCCCGCGGCGAGCACGCCTTCGTCATCATGAACCTGTACCCGTACAACACGGGCCACATCATGGTGTGCCCGTATCGCCATGTCGCAACCTACGACCAAGCGACGGCCGAAGAAGTGGCCGAGATCGGTCGCTTGTCACAAATCGCAATGCGAGTTCTGACCAAGGCGACCGATTGTGTAGGTTTCAACCTAGGCATGAATCAGGGCGAAGTCGCCGGAGCCGGCATCGCGGATCACCTCCATCAGCACATCGTTCCGCGATGGCGAAATGATGCAAACTTCTTCCCGATTATTGCGAAAACGAAAGCGATGCCACGCCTTCTCGGCGAGGTTCGAGACCTGTTGGCGCAGCACTGGCCGGCAGAGTCCTAAACTTGATTAATGCCCCTCGTGGGCACTGCACAAGGAGTGATAGATATGGCGGAAAACACCGTCGGAACGTTGCGAATCAAGAGCGGTCTCGCTGACATGCTCAAGGGTGGCGTCATCATGGACGTCGTTACCCCCGAACAGGCGCGTATTGCCGAGGACGCCGGCGCGGTTGCCGTCATGGCACTCGAGCGTGTTCCCGCGGACATCCGTGCACAGGGTGGCGTCGCACGCATGAGCGACCCGGACCTCATCGACGCGATCAAGCGCGAGGTCAAGATCCCCGTGATGGCAAAGGCTCGTATCGGTCACTTCGTCGAGGCACAAGTCCTCGAAGCACTCGAGGTTGACTACATCGACGAATCCGAAGTTCTCTCGCCCGCCGACTACGTGAACCACATCGACAAGAGCGGCTTTACCGTGCCGTTTGTCTGTGGAGCGACAAACCTGGGCGAAGCGCTTCGCCGCATCACCGAAGGTGCCGCCATGATTCGCTCGAAGGGTGAAGCCGGTACCGGTGACGTTTCCGAGGCAACCAAACACATTCGCACCATCAAGTCGGAAATTGCTGCTCTCGCCGCCAAGAACGCGGACGAGCTGTTCGTCGCGGCCAAGGAACTCCAGGCGCCGTACGAACTCGTGAAGTGGGTTTCGGAGAACGGCAAGCTTCCCGTCGTCCTGTTTGTCGCCGGTGGTGTCGCAACTCCCGCAGACGCAGCGATGATGATGCAGCTCGGTGCCGACGGTGTCTTCGTCGGTTCGGGAATTTTCAAGTCGGGAAACCCGATCGAACGTGCCAAGGCGATTGTCAAGGCGACGGCTGCGTACAACGACCCCAAGGTCATTGCGGAGGTGTCGCGTGGTCTCGGAGAAGCGATGGTCGGCATCAACGTCAATGACCTTCCCGCACCGCACCGCCTCGCTGAGCGTGGCTGGTAAGAAACCCCTCGTCGGCGTGCTCGCCCTTCAGGGCGATGTGCGCGAACACGAACAGACGCTGCTCGAACTCGGTGTCGAGACTGTTCAGGTCAGGACGATCGAGCAACTTGACGCAATTGACGCGCTCGTGCTACCTGGTGGTGAATCAAGCGTCATCGACAAGTTGACACGCATCTTCGGGTTGCGCGATCGGATCGTTGAACGAATCCGCGACGGATTACCCGTCTTGGGGACGTGCGCGGGACTGATACTGCTCGCCGACACAATCACCGGGGGATTAGGCGACCAGGAAACGTTCGGAGGACTCGCCGTGACGGTCGAACGCAACGCGTTCGGAAGCCAGGTTGATTCGTTTGAGACGACGATTGAGATGCCGTCAATAGGCGGTGACCCCATCGCGTCCTCGTTCATTCGTGCCCCGATCGTCCGGGACGCTGGTTCTGCGGACGTCATCGCGACCTTGCCGACAGGCGAAATCGTCGGCGTGCGGCAGGGGAATCTCGTCGGAATTTCGTTCCACCCCGAAGTGTCGAACGAAACACGCGTCCACGACTGGTGGCTGCGCACGGTCGTCGCGCCGACGCTTCGGTAACATCGTTAGGTCAGAAGGTAGAGGAACAGCATGTCCGGACACTCCAAATGGGCGACAACTAAGCACAAGAAGGCCGCGATTGACGCGAAGCGCGCCAAGTCGTTCGCGAAGCTCATCAAGAACATCGAAGTCGCTGCTCGCGCAGGTGGTGCCGATGTGGCCGGAAACCCATCACTCGCTGAAGCGATTTACAAGGCGAAAAAGACAAGTGTTCCCAATGACAACATTGACCGAGCCGTCAAGCGTGGAGCCGGTCTGTCGGGTGATTCGGTCGACTACCAGACGATTATGTACGAAGGCTACGGACCAAACGGGGTCGCACTCCTCATCGAGTGTCTAACCGACAACAAGAACCGTGCTGCTGCCGA
>JBEGTE010000003.1:0-23779 GCA_041179605.1 Actinomycetota bacterium
GACGAATTGTGGATGAAGTGGCCGAACGACATCTACATCGGGGACAAAAAGGTCGCGGGAATTCTCACCGAAATGCCAACCTCAGAACGAATCGTCATCGGGCTCGGGCTCAACATTTTTCACGCCACCGGGGAACTTCCCGTCGAAACGGCGACGTCGCTCGCGCTTCACGGGCTGGTACTAGACCCTGTCGCTTTCGTGGAGATGTGGCGGGACGGCGTTCTCGCCCTGATGCGCGCCACCGACGCCCAATCGACCGTCGACTGGGTGAACAGTCGACTCGGTCTTCGCGGGGAATCCGTTCGAATCGACTTCCCCGACGGATCTCACCGAGATGGTGTCGTCCGCGGCGTCGACTCGACCGGCGCGCTCCTCCTCGACTCCGGCGATCCCGTTATTGCTGGTGAAATTACGAGGCTTCGCCGCGCGGATTGACCCGACGGTAGGCTTGAGTTGCCCGCTAATTCGAGGAGTAACCCATGACCGTCGTCGGAGTACTCGGTGGCGGACAACTCGCTCGAATGATGATCGGCCCCGCCGTCGAACTCGGAATCGAGCTGCGGGTTCTTGCCGAGACGGAAGGCTCGTCGGCGCGTGATCGTGCAACTGCGGTAGGTGATTACCGAGACGTCGACACCGTCCTCGAATTTGCGCGGGACGTCGACGTCATCACGTTCGATCACGAACATGTTCCGGCGCCAGTTCTGGACGCGCTTCTCGCCGCGGGCGTGGCGGTTCGACCGGGGCCGGGTGCACTCGCCGCTGCTCAAGACAAACTGCACATGCGACGGGTGCTCGAGGAACTCGGTTTGCCGTTGCCCGTCTGGGCGCGTGCCGACAACGCCGGCGATGTTGCACGATTCCTCGCGGAGAATGGCGGCAAGGTCGTCGCCAAGACGCCGCGTGGCGGTTACGACGGAAAGGGGGTCGCGGTCATTACCGACCCCACCGAAATCGCCGAGTGGCTCGAGAGCGGCCCGGTTCTTCTCGAAGAACTCGTCGATTACACCCGTGAACTCGCACAACTGGTTGCTCGTCGAACAACCGGCGACATCGCCACCTGGCCGGTTGTAGAAACCACCCAGTTAGGCGGAGTGTGCGCCGAGGTCATCCTTCCCGCGCCACACGCCTCCGATCGACTGGTTCAGGTGGCTGCGGAAATCGGACGAACTGTCGCCGACGGTCTCGGCGTGACGGGCGTGCTTGCCATCGAAATGTTTCACACGACTGACGACCGCATCCTCATTAACGAACTCGCGATGCGGCCGCACAATTCGGGGCACGTCACGATGGAGGGAAGCGTCACCGGTCAGTTTGAGCAGCACCTGCGCGCGGTCGCGGACATGCCACTGGGTAGCACCGAATCTCGACACGAGTGGGCCGCGATGATCAACGTCTTCGGCGCAATGGACATCGACCGGTACGCACGTCTCGACCACCAGAGCGGCGTCAAGATTCACAACTACGGCAAGGAACCCCGCGAAGGGCGCAAGGTCGGTCACGTGACCGCGACCGGTTCCGAACTCGATGACGTGGTCTATCGCGCGCGCGCCGCAGCCGCGATTTTTGCGCCCGCAAACTAGCATTAACGGGTGAGTACGCCACTCGTTGCCATCGTCATGGGGTCAGATTCTGACTGGCCGACCATGAGCGCCGCCAAGGACGTCCTCGACGAATTCGGTGTTGCCAGTGACGTTCAGGTTCTCAGCGCTCACCGCACTCCCGAGGCAATGATTGAGTGGGGCAAGAGCGCCCGTGCGAATGGCTTTTCGGTCGTGATTGCGGGCGCTGGTGGTGCCGCACATCTCCCCGGAATGCTGGCATCGGTCACGTCGCTTCCCGTCATCGGAGTTCCGGTCGCACTCGACAAGCTCGACGGCATGGACTCGCTGCTCTCGATCGTTCAGATGCCGGGTGGAATCCCTGTGGCGACCGTCGCGATCGGAAACTCCAAGAACGCCGGACTCTTGGCGCTTCGGATGCTGTCGATCGCGAACTCTGACCTCGCGTCGAAGTTGGACGCGTATGCGGCGGGACTCGCCGACATGGTTGCGGCGAAGAACACGGCACTCAAAGATTCACTGTCGTGACCCTGACGTCTCCGATTCGAAACCCCGACCTGCGTAACCCGTCGGTGATGACGCGCCGTGCGTGGTGGTTGATCGTGTTGTCGCTCATCATTCCGGGATCGGCACAACTACTGGCGGGTAACCGCCGCCTCGGAAGAATCCTGTTCGGGTCGTGGTTGTCGATGGCGGCAATCGTTGCCATCGGGCTCGCGGTGAACACGTTCCTGCCGGCATTTGCGTTGACGATCGCCACGTCGTGGTGGGGGCTGCTCGCCCTTCAAATCGGGCTCGTGTACGCCGCCGTCGTGTGGTTTGTCGGTGCGATCGACACCTTCCGTCTGCTGCGATTCGTGTACATCGGCCAGCGCGCCAAAGCCTGGGTGGCCTTCGCCGTCATTCTGTCGATTCTGGTTCCGGCTGGTGCAGCGTCGTACGCCTCGTTCCTGACGGGTCTTTCCCGAAGCACTTTGGCGGACATTTTCGCTGATCAAGCGGAAATCGTCGAACCCATCGACGGCGTCTACACGTTCCTCCTCATTGGTGGCGACGCGGGAAAGAATCGCATCAGCCGCCGAACTGACTCGATGAGCTTTGCGACGGTGGACGCGACGACGGGCCAGGTCACGATAGTCGGACTTCCTCGCAACTTGTACAACGCGCCATTCGTCGAGGGGTCGCCGATGCTGCGCGACTGGCCAAACGGCTACAACTGTGGCGACGAATGCCTCCTTGCCTACGTGTACACCTACGGAATGGACCACCCCGACCTGTACCCGGGCGTGAGCTCAAATTCGGACCCCGGGGTCGAGGCTCTGCGTGACTCGGTCGAAGAAATCGTCGGCATGCCCATTCAGTTCTATGTCGGTGTCGACATGGCCAGTTTCCAAGACCTCGTCGACGCGGTCGGCGGAGTCGACATCACCCTCGAGGTGCCCGTCAACGTCTGTAAGGTTGGCGAACCGATCACATACACGTTCGAGCCAGGAACGATTCACATGGACGGCAAACTTGCGCTCATGTACGCACGCACCCGTTGCGACACGAACGACTACGACCGAATGGCTCGCCAGCGTGAACTCGAGGCGGCGCTCTTCAAGCAGGTCAAACCCAGCGTAATTGTGGCCAGATTCCAAGAGCTTGCCGCGGCGAGCACGTCGCTCATCAAGACCGACGTTCCCCAGTCGATGGTGGGAATCTTCCTCGACCTCGCTCAGAAGGGCCGCACGCTGTCGATCCAACGTGAAGAACTTGTTCCGCCGAAGTTCGACAACCTGTATCCCGACTGGGAGTTGTCGAAGCGTCTTGTTCACGAAGCAGTGTTTCCCGAGTCGTCTGACGGCTAACTGAACCGGAACCCCCTTCGATGACTACGGAATGGCCAGAAAAGCCCGCCGGCAAGCCCCGCGTGCTCGTCGATGCGACGGGCTTGGGGACGTTGGGTTCGGAGGTCGACTCCGACCTCATCGAACTTTTGAAGGCTGCCGGTCGACTGAAGGACGATCTTGTGGTCGTGTGCAGACCGCGCGACGCGAAGCTGTTCAAATCGTTCGAATTGGATGTTCATCGCGCACCTGAACGAGTGCGGTCCGAACGGTCACGGCGTTTGTGGATTAACTGGGGTCTTCCGAAATTGGCCAAAGCAGTAGGCGCCACGGTCATTCACTCACCGCACGGGGTTTTCCCGGTATTCACACGAATGGGCCGCGTCGTTGCGGTGCGGTGGGGATCGGACGCCGCGAATCGACCCCGTCGCGTGTTGCCGTTGCGCAAGGTCGATGTGGCCGTTCCCAGCACCGCAATCGCAGACCAACTTCGCGCGCTGTCGGGACTCCCCGCGAACCGTGTACATGTGACGCCGTTAGGTGTCGACCGTGAGCGCACAGCTATTCCGGGCTGGGAGGCGGTCGAATCTGTCGGGGACCTCTACGGGGTTGCCGAGTGGATTTCGGTGCTCGCCGTTGACACGATTCCGGATGTCGTGGCCGCGTTTCGTGACGGCTTCCGCCAGGCCACAGAGTTTTCGGGGACCCGCCCGACGCTCATCGTGCTGGGAATGTCGGAGCCTGTCGCCGTCGCACACTTCGCGAAACTTGTGGACGCGGGGTTTGACGTGCGAATCGTCAGCGAACTCGACGATTCCGAACGCTGCGCGATTCTCGGCGGAGCGCACCTCACGGTCGTGCTCGACGATTCCGACCAGACTGGTCGCGCACTTGTCGATGCGATGGCGTGCGGGGCGTCGATTGTGGCTCGCCAATCACAGACCCTGACGGAAATCGGCGGAGACGCAATCGAGTTCGCCGACGCAACTCCGGCGGCGGTCGAGATCGCCATCACGGGTCTCCTCAAGGACGCCGACCGACGGCGCGAATTGGCGACGGCTGCGGTCACGCGCTCGCACCGCTATTCGTGGGACGAGAGCCTTGCCACGCACAGAGCCGCCTGGGCTCGTGCCGCGTCGCGCGGCTAGTTGACCGTGCCGAGTTCGCGCGTGGGTTTGCGCGAAATCACCGTGAGGACGATGAAGAAGGCGATTCCCCATTCGGTGAGAATGCGGCTTTCGGTTAGCGTCTGAACCGCCATCGCGGTGACAATGCCGAGCGAGATGAACGTCGTCGGCGACAACGTCACGGTGGTTTGACGCCACAACCGCCAACCCGTCACGACGAGGGCTACGGCGAACAGGACCGCGCCAACTATTCCGACCTGCATCAACAGGTCGAGCCAAACATTGTGCGCTTGCTGAACGCGGATGTTGCGGATTGCGTGAATCCCGAACCAGCCCTCCCACGTCGGCCACCAACCGACGAAGCCGAATCCGGTGACGGGTCGAACCGTGACGCGATCAATCACGGCCTGCCAAATCCCAAAGCGGTTCGTCATGTCGGGGGATTTGCCCAGCGCCGCCGAGAACGCTGACCAGTGCGTGACTGCGTAGACGACGACTCCAATTCCCGCGGCAACGAGTGAACCGCCGGCAATACGCGCAACGACGGGCGGTCGCCGCGACAGCCACGCCAACGCCCAGATACCCGCAACGGCAATCGCGGCGAGGAAAACCGTGGTCGACGCGGTCTTGTACAAGACCGCGAGAGCGAGGGCGGCGTCAACAGCGACCAACCAGCGCGAACGACGTTGCGTCGCGCGAACGACGGTGATGATGAGCGCGATGAGCGCAAGCATCCCGAGCAGGTTCGCGTTTCCGACGATTCCCTGGATGCGACTTCCGCTTTCGAACAGAATTCCGCGGCTCCATGCCAATTCGATGGATGTCCCGGGCGGCGCATCCATGCCAACCGGATAGAGAGGGACGCCACTCAGCGCCACGACCAACTCAAACACCAATGAAGTAGACAACACGAGCCGAAGGGCGGCGGACACGCGTGCGTAAAGGGCGTCAACGGGCACGGCGGTCACCAGTGCCAGTCCGATGCAGACGGTGAACAGAAATCCAAGGGTCAGACCGGCGGACGTCAGCGCGTACGGGGACCACGCGGGAGAAATCGCGATCCACGCGATGGCGAGAAGCAGGGTCAGGGGAAGGGTGCGCCACGACACTCGGTTGAGTATCAGCGTCGCAATTGCCCATGCGGTGCAGGCCAGCGCCAAAGCCACCCAGCCGGGTACCGTCAGTGCGTTTCGAAAGAAATCACCCGCGAACAGAACGACCAGCACCGTGACGGTAAGCGTTTCGTTCGCGAGAAATCTCCTCATGCTGGCTAGCCTAGAGGGGACGTGGAGGAGTTCGAGTGTTCGAGATATTCAATACTCCGCGCCACTATCCCTGGGGTTCGCTAACCGCACTCGCGGAACTGCGCGGGGTCACTCCGTCCGGTCTACCCGAAGCGGAAATCTGGTTCGGCGACCATCCCGGAAGCCCCGCAGTTCGTGCCGAGGACGGACGGAGTCTCATCGACTGGGAGGCGCTGGATGCCAACCGCCGACCACTTCCGTTTTTGCTGAAACTGTTGGCAGTTGACATCCCGCTGTCGCTGCAGGTGCATCCGTCACTCACCGCGGCCGCGGCAGGATTTGCCCGTGAAAACGCCGCCGGAATCCCGATCGGTTCACCGACTCGTAACTACAAAGACGCCAACCACAAGCCTGAAATCATTCGAGCGGTCACCGAGTTCTCCGCGCTCAGCGGTTTCCGACCCGAACATGAACGCACCGAAATTCTCGAGCATCTCGTCGCGGCGGGGTTGACCGGTGCTGCGGAATTGGCGCAGGCGTGTTCGGGGAGCCTTCGCGCCGGCGTCGAGCACATCATTCGCCACGAACCGTCCGCCATCGCGCTGGCTTCCGCTCTCGCGACCTTCTCGTCGGCGACGGGAATTGCCCACGTCGATGACGCGATTGCGACCGCGAGACGCATCGCACAGGTCTTCCCCGGAGACCCAGGGCTTGCTCTTGTGTTGCTGCTCAACCACGTCACGCTTGCGCCTGGGGAGGCCTTAGCGGTTCCTGCTGGAACCGTTCACGCGTACCTGTCAGGCGTCGGGGTCGAAGTCATGGCGTCGAGCGACAACGTTCTGCGGGCAGGGCTGACGACCAAGCACGTGGACGCAGCGGAATTCCTCAGCGTTGTGGATTTTGACGAGGAGAATTCGGGTCGGATCCTTCCGTCAGTTGCCGGCAACGTGCGCGAGTTCGCCGCAGATTTCCGCGATTGCGCACTCACCGAAATCTCCGTTGACGGTCCGGTTTCGCCCACAATTACGACTCCCGCGATCGCTCTCGTCATTGACGGCTCGGTCACGGTCGGATCGGGGAAACCAATCACCCTGACCCCCGGTGGAGCGGTTTTTCTCGAGCCAGGCGAGGCAATTCTGGACCTCTCCGGGAGCGGTACTCTGGTAATCGCACACGGCGAAGCTCGCGACTGAATCGCGACACGCCCACCCCGCATTCGGGTCCTTCTCGAACTTGACTTATTCGAATAACAACGGTGTAATTATCGAAATACTTTGTTCCAACGGAGGACCTTCGATATGACGAACTACACCAACGATGTGCCAAGCGACTGGTTTGCTGATCCCATCCTCCGCGGAGTCCCCGGCACAGCGAGTGAAGTTGTCGGCGATGACAACCCCCTCGCCTGGCAGGCCGACGCCCTGTGCTCGCAGACCGACCCCGAAGCGTTCTTCCCCGAGAAGGGCGGATCCACCCGCGACGCCAAGCGCATCTGCACTCAGTGCACCGTCCGCGACGAATGCCTCGAATTTGCTCTCGAAAACGACGAGCGTTTTGGAATTTGGGGCGGACTGTCAGAACGCGAACGTCGCAAGTTCCGTCGCCGCGGCTAACCGTTAGGTTCGTCGTTTGGTTTCGCGTGACTCCGTCGCGGTCGTCGTAGTTTCACGACGACACCCCGAACGACTCACGAAAGCCCTTTCGTCGATTGCGGGCCAGGCTCCGGCGACATCAATCGTTGTCGCAAACCTCAGCGGGACCGAAATTGCGGTTCCAAGCGGGGTCTCCATCGTCACCCTGGCGGAATCGTCATCACTGTCCGACGCCGTGACGACCGCTCTGGACGGCTTGGACAAGGACCTCGTCTGGATTTTGCGTGACGACGTGGAACCGCGTGCAGGCGCGCTCGACGCACTGTTGGCGGTGTTTGAAACGAGCCCGTCCGTCGGAATCGTCGGTCCCAAACAACTCGACGCAGAATTCACCGCCGAAATTCGCGAAATGGGCGAATCCATTTCTCGGTCGGGTTTCGCTGTTCAACTTGCGGAACGTGAAATGGATCAAGGCCAATACGACCGCCAGAGTGACGTGCTCGGCGTCGGCGAAGCGGGAATGCTGGTCCGTCGGGAGTTGTGGAATGAACTCCGCGGTTTCGACGCGGCGCTTCCGTATGTCGATGGCGCTTTGGACTTTTGTTATCGTGCTCGCGCGGCCGGCTGGCGAGTCGAAGTCGTTCCCAGCGCCGCGGTTGAAACGGCGGTCTCTTCGCTCGAAGCCAACCTCGGTGATGTCTCGGCGGCGAGGGTCGTTCGTGAGGAAGCCAAAGCACGAGCTCATCGCGTTCTCAGCTACCTCTCCGGTCTTGTTGCTCCGTTCCGTGCGTTGACGCTAATCCTTGGCGCGCTCGTTCGTGGAATCGTTCGTTTCGCCCAGAAGCGCCCGCACCCGTTTGCCGATTTCGGCGGGACGGTCGCGGGTGTGGCGCGCGCAGGGTTGATCGCGGAATCGCGCCGAAACATCGCTCGAACAACGACGCAGCCAATCGACCGCTCGCGCCTCTTCATCACGCGCGCGGACATGACCCGTCGTCGGGCGCTTGAACGAGACGCGCAGCGCGCGCTTCGTGAATCACGTGATGTTGAGCCGCGACTCGGGTTCGGCCCACTCGGGGCATGGATGTCGGGCGCGGCACTTCTGGTCGGATTGATCCTCGGACACAACTATTTCGGCGCGAGTGCCCTGAGCGGTGGCGGGCTGCTTCCGTTGTCCGGCTCCATCTCCGACGTGTGGAGTGCTGTTGGCGCGACGTGGACACCGATCGCCGGCGGCGTTCCCAGTGCGCCCGACGGGTTCAGCGTTCTCCTCGCCGCACTCGCGACGCTGACGTGGTGGGATCCGAACATCGCCATTGTGGGCCTGTGGCTTCTCGCGGTTCCGATGTCGTTCCTCGCGGGATGGATCGGGGCTGGAGCAGTGACAGTGCGTTCCTCGACTGCGTTTGTCGTCGCGACGGCCTGGACGCTGCTGCCGTCTCTTCACATTTCACTTGCGGAAGGACGCCTCGGTGCTGTTGTCGCCCACATCGCGATTCCCCTCGCTGTGCGCGCGTTGGTATCCCGCGGGGCAGTCTCTGCCGGATGGTTTGCGCTGCTCGCCGCAGCAATCTGGGTTTCTGTACCGGCGCTGTCTCCCGTCGTCGTCGTCGCCGTGATAGCCCGAGCGGTTGCAGGTCGACCCGCGATTCTTGCGGCACTCATCCCCGCCGTCGCTCTCGAATGGCCTCGAATGCTCGACGCAATCAGCACGAATCCACTCTTATATTTCGCTGACCGAGGAGTCCCCACTCTTGCGGTGAATCCGCCGCTCGACATCCTTCACCTGTGGCCCGTAGTCCCGTCGATTCCGTTCCTCGACGAAACGGTCTCGGGAATCGCCGTTCTCGTCGTCGTAGGGGTCGCGGCTCTGTCGACGATTGCAGCCGTCGCGTTCGGCACTCCGCGACTTGGGGGAATTGCGATCGTGGCTGCATCCGGTGTTGCGCTCGCGACGGCCTTCGACTCGTTGCCGCTCGCGCGCATTGCCGATCAGAACGTCACGGTATTTGTCGGTTCACTCCTCGACCCCGTCTGGTTCGCTCTCCTCTCCGGGCTCGCGGTGTTGGCGACTTCCGCGACAATCGTCCGCGCGATTGCGATCCCAGGAATCATCACGATGGTTGCGGTGATTTCGGCAACCGCAATCGCCATTCCGTTCACCGGAGGGGCACTCGTCTCATCATCCGCTGTTCGATCAGTTCCGGCGTATGTCGAGGCCGAGACCAGAACCCACCGGGATGCGGGAACGCTTGTCATCACGCCGCGTGAAAGCTCGATCGTTGCCGAACTTCAACGTGGTCGTGGGGCGACAATGACCGATTGGACGGCGACCGCGGCGACCCGCCGATCCGTTGCCGAAACCGAAACCGCCGTCGCGACTCTCGCCGGCAACCTCATTGTCGAGAGCGGTTTTGACGTCGTTCCCGCAGCACAACAGCTCAACATCCGATTCGTCCTCCTCAACGCCAAGCCGACCAACGCGGCGGTATCTGCCATCGCATCACACGATGGATTGACGCAGGTCGGTCAGACGAGCAACGGGGTTCTGTGGCTCGTCGACACGACCCCGTCGGAGGACTCGACGCACTCTGGGCGAAACTGGCTGTACGTGGTGGGCGGGTTCCTCGCCGTTCTCGTTGCGGCGATCGCCGCCATCCCGACGTCGCTGCCGCGCCGCCGAATTGACGACGACGAATTGGTTCTCGGAACGGAGGAAGCCGATGCCTAACATCCGTGACCTCATCACCGCCATCGGCACCGCAGCGGCATTCGGCGGGGTTGCAGTCCTTTCGGTGACCGGCTGGACGCCGTTCAGTGTTGATGCGCCTGCTGCATCGACGGTCGTTGAACCCGAGGCTGTCACGCGCAATATCGTGTGTTCGGGCAGTGTCCTTGCGGCGGTCGCAGATTCGACCACCTGGACTCGTGTCGGCACCACGTCGCAGGGAATCGTCGGCGGACACTTTGTGAATCAGTTCACCACCGACGGTGAACCCGACGGCGCGATCATCACCTACGACTCAACTCCCGATGCTGTTGCGGCAACGGAATTCGCGTCGGTCAAAAACGACATCGTCGCCGGATACATGGCGGCAGAGTGTGGCGACCCCGTCAACAGCCAGTGGCTGGTTGGGGGAAGTACAACCACGGGTCGCGATGCGGTGTTGACAATCTCGAACGGTTCGGGCGTCGATGCCCGCGTTGACCTTGAATTCTGGGGAGCCAACGGGCCAATCACTGCACCGGCAGCCTCCGGTCTCGTCATCGGAGCGGGGGAATCTACGTCCTACTCGCTCGCTGGTTTCGCCCCCGCCGAAGAATCGCCCGTCATCCACGTCGTCAGTAATGGCGCGCCGGTGTGGGCGACGCTTCAGACGTCAACTGTCCGCGGACTTGTCCCCGGTGGGCTCGATCGCGTTGTGTCTGTCGACGAACCCGCCACAAACGTCGTTGTCCCTGTAGTCCGTCAACCCGACGAGGAGACGGTTGGGCCACTTCGAGCAGACCCCGACTATTCCGACACGGTGACACTTGTGCGTCTTCTCGTGCCCGGTGAAACCGATGGAAATGCGACCGTGACGGTGACGCCATTCGACGGCGGTGAACCGGTCGTCGTCTCGACCGCACTGTCCGCGGGAAAGGTGCTCGACATCCCCGTCGACGAACTCGCGTCCGGGGACTTCTCCGTCACGATCGACTCGGATGTCCCGATCGTTGCATCGACTCGTTTCACCGCACACTCGACGAAGAGTTCTGTCACAGACATGGCCTGGTCGCCGGCGGTTCCCGCCAGGCCCGGACCGGCTATGGCCTACGTGCCGGTCGCCGATTCGACTCTCTCCATCGTGAACAATGGCGACATGGCTGCGACAGTTGATGTCACCACGAACGGGGAATCGACTTCGGTTTCCGTCGGCGCGCACAGTTCGGTGTCGGTCACCGTCGGACGCGGGGCACTCACCGTCGTGTCCGACACTCCCGTCGTCACCGGCGTGGTTGTGGAAACACAGAACGGTGTTGCCACACTTCGCCTGCCGGTCGAACCACTCGGAGCCCGATCCGTGACGGTCATCGCGCACTAGTCGTGCGGGAAATAACGATTCGGCGCGAACTGGTAGGGGTCTTCGCCCAACAGCTCGGCAATCGCTTCGATCACCGCTGACTCGATGTTGTTCCGGCGATGCCAGTCGTCGTCGCGGTGTAATTTCGTCATGCGCTCAATCGGCAACCGATACACAATCACGCGCTTTTCATCGGGAATTACTGACCAGAGCCGCGGTTGGCCGTCTGCGAGGTCGCCGGAAGGCAGGGATGCCATCTCCACTCGAACGCCGTCCATTTTGGTTGGTTGAACGTCACACAGATACGTAATCAGCCCCTTGGCGACGTCCACGAAGAACGCGTTTCGGCCACCGTTGTCAACCGCGGCAATCCCGCGCACGTCCGAACGCACGGCGCGACCATGACGAGAAACGGAGGTGCGGTCGGTGGCCATGAATCCAGCGTAACCATTGAGCGGTAACCTGTTGAGGCAATGACCCGATCCTGCCGAAAGCCCGGATGTTCGCGCGATGCCACCTCAACTCTGACGATGGATTACGCGTCCAAGATCGCCGTGCTCGGGCCACTCAGCCCGACTCACGATCCGACCGCACTCGACCTGTGTCCTGCGCACGCGACGACGTTTTCGGCCCCACAGGGCTGGAATTTGGTGCGGTATCGTGAACGAAACGAATAGGGGTGGCAATGTCGGTTGATTTGACGCGCATCGTCAAGACATATGACATCCGTGGACTTGTCGGTTCGGAACTGACGGTCGACGCGGTCGAAGCGCTTGCCGCCGCCTTTGTCGACGAAATCGCCGCCGCCGGCTCCTCGGTCGTCGTGGGACACGACATGCGCGATTCGTCGCCCGAGTTTGCAGCTGCCTTTACGCGAGGCGCGAGCGCGCGCGGCGCCAACGTGGTGTCCATCGGTTTGTGTTCGACCGACATGACGTACTACGCATCAGGGGCTTGGGGGATGCCGTCGGCGATGTTCACCGCGTCCCACAATCCAGCGACCTACAACGGAATCAAGTTCTCACGCGCAGGTGCCGAATCACTGAGCCTCGACTCGGGTCTCGCACTCATTCGTGATCGAGCACAGAAATATCTTGAGACGGGGATTCCCGCGGTTAGCGACCCTGGCACGAGCGAAGTTCGCGACGTCACTGCCGAATACGCAGAGTACTTGCGGTCGCTCGTCGACCTTCGCCCGATTCGACCGCTACGAATTGTCGTTGATGCCGGAAACGGTATGGGTGGAATGACGGTTCCGGCCGTTCTTGGAACCGAAGCCGGTTTGCCAGAGCTGCCGCTCGAGATCATCCCGATGTATTTCGAACTGGATGGCACATTCCCGAACCACGAAGCGAATCCGCTCAACCCCGACAACATCGTTGACCTGCAGAAGGCGGTCGTGGAACACGGTGCCGATGCCGGACTTGCCTTCGACGGAGACGCCGACCGTTGCTTCGTCGTGGATGAACGTGGTGAGCCGGTGAGTCCCTCGGCGGTGACCGCAATCGTTGCGCTGCGTGAAATCGCGCGGGTCCAGTCTGCCGGCGAGAAGACGGTGACGGTCCTCCACAACCTCATCACGTCGTTGATCGTTCCCGAAACCATCCGTTCGGTCGGTGCGCGTCCCGTTCGCACCACTGTCGGACATTCCCTCATCAAGAAAGTCATGCGTGAAACCGGCGCAGTATTCGGCGGCGAACATTCCGCTCACTACTACTTTCGCGACTACTGGAGCGCCGACAACGGAATGCTCGCAGCGATGCACGTTCTCGCCGAATTCGGTTCGCAAGACAAGCCACTCTCGAAATTCGCGGAACGGTTCTCACCGTATTCAGAGAGCGGTGAGATCAACACACGTGTGACCGACGTGAATGCGGCGCTTGAGCGAATCCGTGATGCGTTCACCGGTCGCGGAAAATTCGATGCGCTCGACGGGCTCACTGTTTCAGGTGGAAGTCTGGATGATGAAGCCTTGCCGCCGCAGGCAGGGGAGCGGCGCAACTTCTGGTGGTTGAATGTTCGCGCGTCCAACACGGAACCGTTGCTTCGACTCAACGTTGAAGCGGGTACGCCGGAACTGATGGCGGCGATCAGGGATGAAGCTCTCGCCATCATTCGGCAGAATGTAACGGTCGAATAGTGATCGGAGGAGGTGAGATGACACCACGTATTCTTGTCGTCGATGACGACCCCGGAATCGGTGAGGTCGTTCAACTCTTCCTTCGCGCCGAAGGGTTTGACACTCGAGTCGCCACAAGTGGGCCGGAAGCGCTCACGGCATTTGACGAGTACGAGCCGAATCTCGTCCTCCTTGATCTCAATCTGCCCGGACTTGACGGCATCTCCGTGTGCCGGGCAATTCGCGAGACGTCGGGAACGCCGATTGTCATGCTGACCGCTCGAACAGACTCGCAGGACATCGTTGCGGGACTCGAAGCCGGCGCCGATGATTACGTCGAGAAGCCTTTCAACGAGAAGGTGCTCGTCGCACGAATCCGCGCGTGCATGCGTCGACCCGTTCCCGCAAGCGTCGACACGTTGACCGTCGGGGACGTCGTCATCGACCTCCGCGGACACGGGGTTTCCCGCGAGGGCAAACCGATCGGACTCACTCCTCTCGAGTTCGAACTGCTGCACACCCTCGCCGCAAATCCGGCAGAGGTGTTCACTCGAGAAGCATTACTCGAGCGCGTGTGGGGTTACCAGTACAAGGCGGACACGCGACTAGTCAACGTTCATGTGCAGCGACTCCGCTCGAAGATTGAACTCGATGTCGACGACCCGAAAATCATCGTGACAGTGCGCGGAGTCGGCTATCGCGCAGGTGAATCGCCCAGCGCATGAGCCTCTTGCGACGTCTCGTCCGACTCGCGCGTGAAAGCTGGAGGACGTCTCTTCGACTCCGCATGATGCTGGTGTCGTTGATGTTGTCCGCGGTTGCGGTCGGACTCATCGGTGGGGTGCTGTCGTACACCATTCAGCAAAATCTGTTTGAGACGCGTCGGACGGAGATCATCGCAGAAGCGGCCTCCGTCACGGGGAACGTTCAATCAGTCTTTGACGGCGCCATGGACACGGACGGCAACATCGACGTCGAACGCGCCAACACGGTGGCCCAGTCGACGGTCCGAACGTCAACCAACTCGCCCGGACTCGTCGGATTCGCCATCCTGCGTGAAGCCAATCAAGTCACCGAAAGCATCCTTGCGTCGACCTCGTCAATCGGTTTCCCCGTCGAGGTCGTCACCCAGTCGCTTCGAGACGCGGTCCGTGATGATCGCAGTTCGGTTCATTATCAATCGGTGGCGCTGCCTGACGGTTCCCCGGGAATCGCGGCGTCGGCCAACGTCGACGTTCCGACGTCCGGTCGATACGACCTCGTGTTGGTGTACGACTTGTCAGACGTTCAGGGAAACTTGCGATTCGTTCAGAGTGCTCTCGTTCTCGGTGGAATCTTCTTCGTCATCGTGACGGGATGGATTGTGTGGACCGTCACTACTCGCTCAATCAAGCCCATCGTCATCACCGCTCAGACTGCTGAGCGATTCGCCTCGGGAAATCTGGGGGAACGAATCGACGTAGACGGCGAGGACATCACGGCGACCCTCGCAACCTCGTTCAACAAAATGGCCGAGGCGATCGAGGGACAAATCACGAGGCTTGCGACGCTGTCGACTCTTCAACAGCAGTTCGTTTCGGATGTCAGTCACGAACTTCGCACCCCGCTCACGTCAATCAAGTTGGCGGGGAACATGATTTTTGACCGTCGAGCCGAATTTGGACCCGACACTGCCCGCGCGGCGGAAATTTTGCACCAACAACTCGAAAAGTTCGAGGTGACGTTGGCAGAACTGCTCGAGTTGTCGCGTTTTGATGCCGGCGCAGCGGAACTTGAGACAGAGCCAGTCGCTCCCGCGACACTGGTTGCATCCAGCATTGACGCGGTCGGGTCACTCGCGAAAGATCGCGGTACCGAGATTCGACTGCACGCGCCGGGCGGGCACACCGAGGTCGAACTCGACGCACGCCGTGTTCGCCGAATCATGCAGAACTTCCTCGCCAATGCGATTGACCACGGGGAGGGGAGACCGATTGACGTGTGGGTTGATTCGTCAAAGGACGCGGTCGGTATCGCTGTTCGCGACCATGGAATCGGCATGACTGCCGATCACGTTGAACGCGTTTTTGACCGGTTCTGGCGCGCGGATCCGTCTCGTGAGCGCCGAACGGGCGGTACGGGGCTGGGACTCGCCATCGCGCTCGAGGATGCACACCTTCATGGCGGAACAATCGACGTCTGGTCTGAACCGGGCGAGGGTGCATGTTTCCGACTCACGATTCCCCGCGACGGTGCACGCGACGTTGTGTCACCGGTTGGCCTGCCGCCGGTGGAGGAGGTCGACAATGCGTAAGTCTCTCCTCGCTCTCGTGACGCTGATACTCGCGGGGTGTACCGCACTCCCCACGAGTGGACCGGTGCAGGTTGGTGGTCCGCTCGAGGCGCCCACCGACAACCAGGTTCAATATCTCGCCTCCGGACCGGTCGAAGGTTCGACCCAGCAAGAAATTCTTGACGGCTATCTTGCCGCGGGCGCTGCCGCGCAGGACGACTATCGAATTGCCCGACTGTTTCTGACGGACGAGTTTGCCGCCGAGTGGAACCCTCTGCAAGAAACCGTCATTCGCGGCCCGGGCACCACGGTGTCGTCGACGGGTACATCGGACTTGACCTTCTCCACACCCATCAGCGCACGAGTGACGCGCGGCGGGCTCTACACACCGGAAGAAAGCGGCGCTTCGCAACGATTCGAGTTTGGCTTCGAACAAATCAACGGGGAATGGCGAATCTCAAAAGCACCGAACGCCGTTTTCGTGACCCCCGCAACCTTCGATTCGGCTTACCAGCCGTTCACGGTCTACTTCTACAACCAGACGCGGACGCAGTTCGTGCCCGACGTGCGGTACTTCCCCCGCGCGGGAGACCCCGTGACTGAGATCGCCCGTGCGGTCATCGATGGCCCCAGCGACTACTTGCCGAACGCCGCGACCGCGTTCCCGGCAAACGTCACACTCGTCTCGTCGCCGATCGAGGTGTCGGATGGGCGCGCCCTCGTCGATGTTTCGCGCGAACTGCTTGACGTTGATGCGGATGAACAACAAGCGATGTTGACACAGATGACGACAACGCTTGACGCGATCTCGGGAATATCGGCGGTTTCCCTCACCGTCGACCGATCGGTGCTCAACATCACCGGCGGTCGAGTGCCGGTTGCGGTTGCGGACCCACTGGTCAGCGAGAACGCTCTCATCGTGCGCGATGGCGAGTTCGGGTTCGCTGTCGGCGGAATTGTGGAGACGCTTGGCCGGATTGGCGAACGCATCCTTGAGTTGAACCCGTCGTCGATCTCGTATCACGACACCGGGGTGGCGGCTGTGGGCAGTGCCAACGGCGTGTACTTCGTCGGTGATTCGCTGATTCGTGTGTCACAAACTCCGTCCGCTGTGGAACCGCAGATCGACGGAAGTAACTCAGTGTGGTGGGTGTCGTCAACGGACACGGCAACAATCCGAGTCTTTGCCGGTGGCCGGTCAACAAGCGTCAGCGCGCCGTGGGGTTCGCGGGGCGTGGTGCGTGCTCTCGAAGTTTCGCGGGAAGACGCGCGCCTCGCGGTTGCCGTCGATACCCCATCCGGCCCTCGACTGTATGTCGCATCAATCGGTCGAGACGCGAGTGGGCGAATCACGTCGGTCAGTGGGTACCGCCGATTACCAATCAGTGGATCGAACGTCATCGACATCGCCTGGGCAGACGCTACCAACATCGCTGCCATCACAACGCGTAACTCGGCAACCTATGTCGAACTTGCGTCCGTCGGCGGCGTGACAGCCTCCATGGGTCAGCCGACGAAGGCCGCGACAATCGTCGGCGGCAACGGCAAGTCCGAGCTCGTCATCCGAAGCGTCGATGGTTATCTCTGGCAACCACGCGCAGGCGGGTGGCAGTCGATCGGGCTGAGCGCCAACCTGCTCGCAACTCAGCACTAGGCCGAGTTCTTCACAGATTCGCCTTCGGCCACGCGTCAGCCTTCGTTCCGTGCGAATCTCTGAACATGCTCGCCGACGTTATGTTCGACTCGACCTGCGTCGTGTGTCGACGGCGTGGGCGGATGCTGTGTGTCGATTGTGCAGCGCTGCTCAATCAGCCGCACAGCGTCACCCACGAGGTCGCCGGTGTTCCCGTGTACGCGGTTGGTTGGTATCAGGGGGAACTTCGAATGGTCATCCGACGGGCGAAAAACTATCGGTCACGGGCAGCCATCGCGCACCTCGAGCCAAGCCTGAACCGCGTGTTCGCGCGATTTGACCGGGTTCCCGTCATTCCTGTCCCGCCGTCCAAACCGGGGATGCTGCGACGTGGTTACGGTTTGGCTCGTCCGATAGCGACAGTGTCACGGTTGCCAATCGTCGATGTGTTGCGCATCCGAGACTCGGGGACCCAACGTGGAAGGCGCGCTGACGAACGCTCTCGTGGCCGGGAGTTTCAGGTTCGAGGGAAAGTGCCGACCACCGCAGTCCTGGTTGATGACGTCGTGACCACGGGCGCGACTGTTTCCGCTGCAATTACGGCACTCGCAGAATCGGGTTGTCGGGTCATTGGCGTTGTCGCGCTGGCACTTGTTGCGTCGAGGTGACCGCCCTGTTAGCGTCGCCCCATGGACTACGCACAAGCCGACCCCGCCATCCACCAATTGATGAACGATTACTTCGAGGTCTTGCACTTCCAAGACATGGAACTCTTCGATCGCGTGTTCCACAAGAACTGCGTGCTGTACTCGGCGCAGGGCGGCGAACTCAGCATTCGACCTTATGGCGTCTATCGCGACGCGGTCGCGAACCGTCAGTCTCCCGCGGAATTGGGTAACGCGCGCCGTGACGCGGTCCTCGATTTCGATCAGGTATCTCCCACGCTCGCCTGGGTCAAACCTCAACTCGAGATGTTTGGTGGCGTCATGCAGGACTACCTCAACATCGTTTTTCTTGATGGCCAGTGGTGGGTCATGGCGAAGATGTGGGAACGGGTCGGCGATTCGGAATAATTTCGCACTATTTTCCCGATTCGGGTCTAGTGTTACAGGCACACAGGTTGGCGTGACCCTCGCCTCCGGTAGGCGAGTGGCCACCGGAAAAGGAGGGTGTCATGGACATCACGATCACAGGCCGAAATATTTCTCTCAGCGATCGGTTCAAAGATTTCGTCGCTGAAAAGGCTGAACGAATCACTCACCTCGACTCGCGGACGGACTCGCTTGAAGTTCGTGTTTCGCGCCACCTCGACCGCAACGGAAACCACGGTGACGACCACATCGAACTGACCCTTCGCGGTCACGGTGTCGTTATTCGCGCTGAATCGGGCGCCGGCGACAAGTACGCGGCGTTCGATGTCGCCATCGACAAGCTGGTTGAGCGCGTTCGCCGCGCCAAGGACCGTCGCAAGATCCACCGCGGCGGAGGGCACCACATGATGGGACTCAGCGAAGCGACCGCGGCGAAGTTCCTCGAACCCGTCGTTGACCAGCTCGAATCGGAGGAGGAGGGCCACGAAAACCCGATTGTCATTCGACAGAAGGTGTTCGAAGCGGCTCACATGACCGTCGAGGAGGCCGTCGACCACATGGAACTCGTCGGTCACTCGTTCTTCCTGTACATCGATTCAGAGACGGGACTGCCGTCCGTCGTCTACCGCCGCAAGGGCTGGACGTACGGCGCTATCGCGCTGAAATCCGCATAACTCGAGAGTGCGGCCACTCGGTTCGCCGTAGGATAGAGGGACTGCCGTCGCACCACCCGGAAGCGACGGCCGGGTGAAACGGAGTTCCGAGTGGCCAATCTTCTCGAGCGAGTTCTGCGTGTCGGCGAAGGCGCGATTCTGCGCAAACTCAAGCACTACGCGGGGGCCGTCAACGCACTCGAGGACGCGTTCTCGGGACTGACCGACGACGAACTTCGCGCCGAAACCGCCGACTTCCGCGAACGTTACGCGAACGGTGAATCGCTCGACGACCTTCTTCCCGAAGCGTTCGCGGCCGTGCGCGAAGCCGCCAAGCGAACCCTCGGAATGCGCCACTACGACGTTCAGTTGATGGGTGGTGCCGCCCTTCACCTTGGCAACATCGCCGAAATGAAGACCGGTGAAGGAAAGACTCTCGTCGCGACCCTGGCCGCGTACCTCAACGCGATCCCGTCGCGCGGAGTTCACGTCGTCACCGTCAACGACTACCTCGCGTCGTACCAGTCCGAACTCATGGGTCGCGTCTTCCGCGCTCTCGGTATGACCACGGGCTGCATCCTCTCGAACCAGTCGCCCGAGGTCCGTCGCCAGCAGTACCTGGCCGACATCACCTACGGCACGAACAACGAGTTCGGCTTTGACTACCTGCGCGACAACATGGCGTGGCAGCGCCAGGACATGGTCCAGCGCGGGCACTTCTTCACCATCGTTGACGAGGTCGACTCGATCCTCATCGACGAAGCCCGCACCCCGCTCATCATCTCGGGACCCGCTTCCGCCGAAGCGAACCGCTGGTTCAACGAGTTCTCGAAAATCGTCCTCAAACTCGAAGCCGGTGTCGACTACGAGGTCGACGAGAAGAAGCGCACCATCGGTGTTCTCGAGGCGGGAATCGAAAAGGTCGAGGACTATCTCGGCATTGACAACCTCTACGAATCGGCGAACACGCCTCTCATCTCGTTCCTCAACAACTCGATCAAGGCGAAGGAACTGTTCCGCAAGGACAAGGACTACGTCGTGATGAACGGCGAGGTCCTCATCGTCGACGAGCACACCGGTCGAATCCTTGCGGGTCGTCGTTACAACGAGGGAATCCACCAGGCCATCGAGGCAAAAGAGGGTGTCGAGGTCAAGGCCGAGAACCAGACCCTCGCAACCGTGACGCTGCAGAACTACTTCCGCCTTTACGAGAAGCTGTCGGGAATGACGGGTACCGCCGAGACGGAAGCCGCCGAGTTCGCGTCGACGTACAAGATCGGCGTCGTCCCGATCCCGACGAACAAGCCGATGATTCGTATCGACCAGTCGGACCTCGTTTATCGCACACAAGAGGCCAAGTTCCGCCAGGTTGTCGAAGACATCGCCGAGCGCCACGCGAAGGGCCAGCCCGTCCTCGTCGGTACCGTGTCGGTTGAAAAGTCCGAGATGCTCTCGAAGATGCTCGCGCAGAAGGGCATCCGCCACGAAGTTCTCAACGCGAAGAACCACGCCCGTGAAGCGGGAATCGTCGCCGAAGCCGGTCGACTGGGCGCTGTCACCGTCGCAACCAACATGGCTGGGCGTGGAACTGACATCATGCTCGGTGGAAACGCCGAGTTCATGGCGGTCCGCAAGTTGCACGACATGGGTCTCAACCCCAACGACACCCCCGACGAATACGAAGCGAAGTGGGACGAGGTGTTCGCCTCGACCAAGGCACAGGTCGCCGAGGAAGCCGAAAAGGTCTCCGCCGCTGGTGGACTGTACGTTCTCGGAACCGAGCGCCACGAATCGCGTCGCATCGACAACCAGTTGCGCGGTCGTTCCGGTCGTCAGGGCGACCCGGGCGAAAGCCGCTTCTACCTGTCGTTGCAGGACGACCTGATGCGTTTGTTCAACGCGGGTGCAGCCGAAGCGATCATGCGTCGCACCGGTGACGAGGACCTTGCGATCGAGTCCAAGATCGTGTCGCGTGCGATTCGTTCCGCGCAGTCTCAGGTCGAGGGCCGCAACGCCGAGATCCGCAAGAACGTCCTCAAGTACGACGACGTCCTCAACCGCCAGCGTGAAGCCATCTACGGCGACCGCCGTCAGATCCTGGAGGGTGCGTCCATCAAGGAGCGCGTCACCCAGTTCATCGAACGTTCCGTCACCGAGGTTGTTAATCAGCACACCGCCAACGGTCGCCACTCGGATGACTGGGACCTGGAACAGCTCTGGACCGACGTCCGTCAGGTGTTCCCCGTCACCATCTCGGTGCACGATGTCCTCGTCGAATACGGCGCCAAGATTTCGTCCGCCGACGTAGCCCGGGAACTTATCGGCGACGCGATGGTCCAGTACGGAATCCGCGAAGAGGCTCTCGGCGAGACCGCCATGCGCGAACTCGAACGCCGCGTCGTTCTCTCAGTCGTCGACCGTCGCTGGCGCGACCACCTTTACGAGATGGACTACCTCAAGGACGGTATTGGTCTCCGAGCGATGGCCCAGCGCGATCCGCTGATTGAATACCAGCGCGAGGGTTACCAGATGTTCCAGCAGATGATGGGCCTGATCCGCGAAGAGTCGGTCGGTTTCGTCTTCAACCTCGACGTCCAGGTCGTTCCCGCCGGCGGTGGCGAGGCCGTGTCGGCTCCGGGGCTCAACGTCCCGCAGGCTCCGACCCAGCTGACCTATTCGGCACCCGACGAGGACGGTCACACCGAGGTTCGCCCGGCTCAGCCGCGACAGAACCCTGCGCCCGCGCAGCAGCCCCGCGTCCAGCCCAAGCAGCCGCCGGCTGCTGGTGGTAATCGCGGTGCTTTCGGTCAGAAGACTGACTAATTAGAGCAGCGCCAAAGAACTCGCCCGCCAGCGGCGGTCGAGCCCTTCAAGGCGGACGGCGACGGCTCGTGTTCGTGGTCCGATCTTCACGAGCGCGACTCCCTCCACGATTCCGTCGCGGGGTTCGCAGAGATGTGATGACATGACCATGACGGTGGGTCGCTTGAGCGATTCATTGGTGGTGAGGGCGCGCTGGCGTCGAGCACGTATCGATCTCTCGGCGACCTGACGGTACACGTCGTCGGTGACCCAGCGTGAAATCTGATCGAGGTTGCGTGCGCCCGCGAGAATTTCGCAGGCCAACAGCGCGAGTCTTTCGACGACATCCGATGGTTCAGGTAGTTCAGCTCGTGGGGTCGGCTGCGCATCGAAGAACTCAACGTCGCGCACGCGCCGATGACGTTCGATTTCCGGTTCGGGCTCTTCGTCTGGCTCGGATTCTGGGTCGATGAATTGTTGTGCCATTGTTCACTCCCGTCGTTCGTTGCGGTGCCCCTTGTGGGGATTGTCACGAGATGACGCATCCACACTTGCGCACGCATTGTAGGAATGGGTTGTATGACAAGAAACTGTGGATAACTTTATTTCGGGAAATTTCTCCGAATATTCTCACCGCATGGGGTGGGACGACATCTGGCGTGGACTTGATTCCTTGTGGGACGCTGAAGTGGACAACGCAGATTGGGACGAGCGTCGGGAAATCACACGAGCTGAACGAGCACAGCAAACTTTCATTGGTGTGCTTGTGATCAACGCTGTAACTCAACCAATCACTGTCGGTTTAGTGGGAACGCTTCAGTCACTTCACGTTTCCGTTGTCGGCGCAAATTGGCTCGAGGGTATTGTCTGTGGCTCACGCCACGATGTCCTCGCGCCGCTCGGGACGGTGGCGTGGGCGACGACACATAAACGATGCGAATGTCAAGTGGCGGTCCCGCGCGTCGTCGAACATGTCACATTGACAGCGCGACTGCGAAACTTCGAACGCTCCGGAATGACAATCGCCGTTACGCTGCCCTCGAGCGGATTCCGAGGGCGAGTGACGGCGGTTTTGCAGGACGGCCTTGAACTTCACACGTCAGTGGGAACTCTATTGTTACCGCTGGGCTCAGTGGAACTCATTACCGTCGATGGGCCGTGACATGACGAAAGATGATGTGGCGGGAACTTGTTCACCGAGTTCTAGGGCGGTTCGACGGAATTCCATCACAATTCGCGCCACTTCCGAATGTTCGATTTTCCAACCTCGCCGCTTAACGGCGACAATCTCACCCACATCGATCAAGTTCTGTACTGTCTCGGCCGAGCAGCCGAGAACCTCTGCAACATCGGTCGGGGTCATGAAAAGTTCACCAGTCATGCCGAAAGCATGCCAAGAAATAGGCCGACGAGTGTCCTGGGTGACCAACACTGTGGATAACGTCTGCACGCTTCAGTGGCGCCCTTGACTATTGGACACAGGAGGAACGATGAAATTCACAATCGCTCGGACAAACTGGCGTCCACCCAAGCCGCGAACCTTGCTTGGAATAGGGCTGATAACAACCAGCATCGTGGGCACGGTGATGGTGATCGCTGACAGCCGCGAAGGTACCGGGATTGTCCTGGCGAGTTCCTTCATTCCTGCAGGAGCCGCCATTTCACGTGACGACATCGTTGTCGCGCGGATGGTCACGGATTACCCCATCGCACCTCTCGTCGCGGAGAGCGTTGTGGGTAAACACACCGCGGTGGACATCGCGCCCGGCGACATCGTTGCGACTCACATGC
>JBEGTE010000004.1:0-28756 GCA_041179605.1 Actinomycetota bacterium
TATTGCGAATGATTCGCAATAACTAGTCGAGCAGAAGAGCGGGTTCTTCGATGATGCTGGCGATGTCGGCAAGGAATCGGCTGGCCACGTCACCGTCGACAACTCGGTGGTCGAAGGACGCGCCAATCGTCGTGACGAATCGCGGCTCGATGTTTCCGTCGACAACCCATGGCTTCTGCTTGATGGTTCCGAGGACGACGATGGACACCTCGCCGGGGTTGATAATCGGGGTACCCGTGTCAACACCGAACGAACCGAGGTTCGTAATCGTGATCGTCCCGTTCGACATGTCCTCCGGGGTCGTCTTACCGTCACGCGCGGTGATGGTGAGATCCTCGAGGGCGATTGCCAGCTGCTTCATGTTGAGCGTGTGAGCCTCTTTGACGTTCGGCACAATAAGACCACGTGGAGTCGCCGCTGCGATACCGAGGTTCACATAGTGGTGAACAATGATGTCCTTGTCCGTCCACGACGAGTTGACGGTGGGGTTTCGCTGGACAGCCCAGATGACCGCGCGCGCCATCACCAAAAGTGGCGACACGCGAATTCCCTGGAAGTCGGGGGACGCCTTGAGTCGCTTGACGAAGTCCATCGTGCGGGTCGCGTCGACGTCGACGAACACCGAGACGTGGGGCGCCTCGAACTTGGATTTGACCATCGCCGTGGCAATTGCCTTACGAACGCCTTTGACGGGGATGTACTCCTCGCGCTCGTTCGGCCACTCGGGAGTTTCGACATTGCGGAAAACCGTCTTGACCTCGGACTGGCGGACGACGTCCTCGCGCGTGATCTCACCGTTCGGACCGGTGGCGATGACCTTGGCGAGGTCGACACCGAGTTCTTTCGCCATCTTGCGAATCGGCGGCTTTGCGAGGATCGGGGTTCCGGTCGCGGGGACACCGGCGACCGGGGGAAGTTCGGGGATGGCTGATGCCGCGCTCGGTGGGGGAGTGGCGCGGTTTCCACGACGCGACGTCACGTGACCGGTGCTGCCGTAGCCGACCAGAACGGGTTCGGCTGCTTGTTCTGTCTTTGCCGCAGGGGCAGGAGCACTTGTCGGTTCGGGTGCAGGGTGAAGCGGTGCGGGAACTCCGCCTTCTGAATCAACTTGAATGATCGGTGTGCCGACGGGGACGGTGTCACCCTCGGCAGCGAGAAGCGCGACGATCGTTCCCGCGAAGGGACTGGGAAGTTCGACGAGCGACTTGGCGGTTTCGATTTCGACGAGGACGTCGTTGATCGCGACGGTGTCACCGACCTTGACGCGCCACTGCACGATCTCGGCCTCGGTGAGGCCTTCGCCGACGTCGGGAAGCGGGAAGTTGACCACGGCCATGAGCTAGAACCCTCTCGCTCGGTCGACGGCGTCGAGGATGCGGTCGACATCGGGAAGGTACGTGCCTTCAAGATTGGCGGGAGGGAACGGGGTGTCAAACCCACTCACGCGAAGTACTGGCGCCTCAAGGAAGTAGTACGCGCGCTCTGCGACGGTCGCGGCGATCTCGGAACCGACCGACGCCTGACCAGGAGCTTCCTGTGCGACGACGAGTCGTCCCGTCTTTTCGACGCTCGCCAGAATCGGTGCGTAGTCGATGGGGGACAACGAGCGAAGGTCGATGACCTCGAGGCTCACGCCTTCTCCTGCGGCGACTTCCGCCGCGTCGAGCAGCATGGCGACCATCGCGCCGTGGCCGACGACGGTGACATCAGTTCCGGTGCGAACAACGCGCGACTGGTGCATCGGTGCTGGAGTCGCCTCGAAATCGACGTCGCCCTTTGGCCAGTATCGAGCCTTGGGCTCGAGAAAGATGACTGGGTCGTTCGACCGGATCGCCTGACGGATCATGTGATACCCGTCGCTCGGCGTTGCCGGGGAAACAACACGAAGGCCGGCGGTGTGTGCGAAGTACGCCTCGGGGCTTTCCTGGTGGTGCTCAACCGCGCCGATGTGTCCGCCGTAAGGAATACGGATGACGACGGGGAACGCCTGGCTGCCCTGGTGGCGCGAGGTTTGTTTGGCCAACTGCGACACGATCTGGTCGAAGGCTGGGAACACGAAACCGTCGAACTGGATTTCACACACCGGGCGGTATCCGCGCATCGCGAGACCGATCGCCGTACCCACAATTCCCGACTCGGCGAGAGGGGTGTCGAGGACGCGGTTCTCGCCGAACTCGTTTTTCAGACCTTCCGTGACACGGAAAACGCCGCCGAGTGTTCCGATGTCTTCGCCCATGAGGACGACTTTCGAGTCTTCCCGCATCGCGCTCTGCAAACCGAAGTTGATGGCCTTTGCCATCGAGAGGTTCTCGCTCATGCGTGACCTCCAAACGACGCTTCGTATTCCTGCAACCACTTCTTCTGGGCCGCCGTCACGGGATGCTCGTCCGTGTACACATGATCGAACATGACGTCGACCGACGGCGGGGTGAGTTCAAGGGTTCGACGACGAATGTCGGACGCGAGGTCTTCACCTTCCTGGCGAACCTGCTCAAAGAAGCCGTCCGATTCGCCGCGGAAACGAAGGTACTTTTCGAAACGCGCGATCGGGTCGCGCTGTTTCCAGTACTCCTCTTCCGAGCTCTCGCGGTATTTCGTCGGATCGTCGCTGGTGGTGTGCGCCCCGAGCCGGTAGGTCTGAGCTTCGATGAAGCGAGGTCCGTCTCCCGAGCGAGCCGCGTCCATCGCGAGACGTGTGACGGCGTACGAGATGAGGACGTCATTGCCGTCGATCTGATACGACTCGATGCCGAAACCTTCACCGCGAAGGTAGAGCGGGCTACGCGACTGACGGGAGACCGGAACGGAAATCGCGTACTGGTTGTTCTGCAGGAAGAAGACCTGGGGTGCCTGGTACGACTGGGCGAACACGAGCGCCTCGTTGACATCGCCCTCGGACGACGAGCCGTCGCCGAAATAGACGATGCATGCTTCATCCGTCGCGACATCTCCCGTCGCGACTTTGCCGTCGAACTGGATTCCCATCGCGTATCCGGTCGCGTGGAGCGTCTGCGTTCCGAGGACGAGCGTGTAAAGGCGGAACTTGGAATCGTTCGGGTTCCACCCGCCGTTGGTCACTCCGCGAAGGAGTTCGATGATGTGAATCGGGTCGATGCCGCGGATTCGTGCGATCGAGTGCTCGCGGTAGCTGGGGAAGATGGTGTCCTGGGGCCTGGTTGCGAAGGCCGAACCGACCTGAGCGGCTTCCTGTCCCAGACTCGGGATCCACAGTGCGAGTTGGCCCTGACGCTGCAGGTTGCCCGCCTCAATGTCGAAACGACGTGTCGTGACCATCTCGCGGTAAAAGAGTCGCAAATGATCGTCGGTCAAGCGGTCGACGAGCGCGCGATATTCCGCGGTGCGGTCCGACTCGACGAGAGTCCCGTCAGTGGACAGCAACTGAAGTGTCGCCTCGGTGTACGGCATAGTTCCAGACTAGCCGTTCGCGGTGGGTCGGTGCAGGTTGGCTGCCACGATTTGTGCCGTTGCAGTCAGTAACGCCGGGACAGATTCCTCTTCACCAATAGTCACGCGAATTCCTTCGTCCGTGAAGACGCGCGCAATCACCCCGCCGCTCTCGAGGATGTCGTTGGCCGCGTCGGTGTTCGGCCCTGTTGGAAGCCAGACGAAGTTTCCGTGCGGCTCGGGAACGTCCCACCCTTGGCTGCAGAGCTCTGCCCACACTCGGTCACGCGTTTCACAGATGCGGTGGACAATCGACATGGCTTCCTCGTTGTGAGCGAGAACTGCCAACGCCGCGCGTTGCGCCTGTTCGGTGACGACCATAGGTATCGCCGTCGCGGTCGCCGAGTTGAAAATCGAATAATGGCCAATCCCGTACCCGATGCGCAAACCTGCGAGACCGTAAGCCTTACTAAACGTCCGAAGCGTCACGAGGTTGGAGTACTTGCCTTTTTGCTTCTTGCCACAAACGACGTCCGGGTCATGTGAGAACTCGGCGTACGCCTCGTCAAGAATCACCAGAACATGGTCGGGGACTCTGGCCATAAAGGATTCGAATTCGACAGTGGTGATGGCCGTACCCGTCGGATTATTGGGGGTACACAGGATGACTACGCGCGTGCGGTCATCAATCGCGGCCAGCATCGCGTCAAGGTCATGGCGATGGTCGGGCAAGTTGGGAATTCGGCGTGCCTCTGCTCCGGCAACGGTCGCGATCCACGGATAGGCCTCGAATGAACGCCAGGCGAAGACAACGTTGTCACCCGGCCCGCTGGTCGCCTGAATGAGTTGGTACAGGAGCGATACCGAACCAGCTCCGACAATGACTTCGTCGGTGTCGCAGCCCCACATGCGTGCGAGTGCGTCGCGAACGACGCGCGACGTGGATTCGGGGTAACGCCCTACCGACGCCTCCGATATCGCCTCAGTTACCCATTCGGGAAGCGGGTAGGGATTCTCGTTGGAGGACAATTTGAACGCATCAGCCGGAGCGGGTCGCCCCTGCTTGTATGCCGGAAGTGTGCGAATCTCCTCGCGAATGTGAATCGTCGGCTCGGACTCAAAGAGGTTCATCTTCCCAGCCTACGGTCACGGGTGAGCGTAGGCTGGTCGCATGGTTCGTTTGGTTTTGGGTCTTCTCATCAACTCCGTTGCGCTGTGGGCATCCGACTTTTTCGTCGACGGCATTCACCTCTACCCGTTCGGGGAGGGTGACGCCGACCTCGTCTTGTCCTATATTTCGGTCGCCGCGATTTTCGGCGTCATCAACGCCGTCATTGGTAACTTCATTCGAATCGTCGCCTTCCCCATCTATCTCCTGACCCTCGGTCTCGTTGCCCTTGTCGTGAACGGTGCGTTGTTCATGTTGGTCGCGTCAGTTACCCAGCAACTCGGCTTCGGTCTCATCGTTGACGGATTCTGGTGGGGCGTCCTCGGGGCAGTGGTCATGTCGGTGTGCAACTGGATCCTTGGAGTCATTCTGCGCCCGTTCCTCGGTGCGGGCCGCCCGTAACGACCGCACGGTAATCGCGTCGCACGCCGACGCCGGTTGCTTGGTTGTTTGCGCGTATCTCGTCAATTCGCGGATCGTGCAAATTGTCGATTTCCGCCGCGCTCGGTGAGTACGTAGTTCGGTGATGAGCCTCCATGAGCCGCTCGCCGTGTGGTGTCGGCACTATCCATGTCGAAGATTTCGGATCGATGAGTCCGCCGAAGGCGGGCACCGGATCTTCCGGGTGCACCACATGGACGGTCGGAATATCGGTTACGTCAGCAACGGCGCCGACCGGCGTTCCCACGGTGATGATGGCTCGAACGTCGAACTGGTGCGCGGCTCCGATTGCGAGTGCGAGTAGTCCGCCTTGCGAATGACCCGTGACGACGACCGGGGTTTGAGTGGTGATACCCGCAGACGTCATTGCGATCTTCACAGCTTCGAGCGACGGTGACGAGCCCGTCTCGACGAGGTCGAGATTGGACTGCGCATTCCAGGGATCCGAGTGAGCACCGCCGAAATTTGTGCCCGAGAGGTAAACCTCGAATCTGCTGCTGCCGTCCTCGGCGTAGCGCTCGATTCGAATGTGGGTGTCGCCGGCGGGGATTCGGTCGACTCGATCCTGAAGCGACCGCGGTGGTGACGTTGATTGAGCCGGAAGCGCAGTTACGGTAACCGGACTGTGCCGCGGATTGCCGCCGCTCATGATGTCGATGGAATGATCCGCCAGAGGGCGAAGTGCGGGCCACAGATGTCCGGTCCACGCTGCGTATCCCACGCCCAACGGACCTGACATAACGTACGGCGCTATCAATTGAACGGCGTCACCCAGCGTATGTGCCCTGCCCGCTTCACCAGGGTGAACGGTCATCCAGACCGAAACCAAGGCGTGCCGAATCCGGTCTAGTTCCGCGGTGAGTGTCCGGGTGCGCTCCGCTGTCACGATCCGCCCCGGGCCGTCCGTCGCCCAACTTCCCGACGACACGACTGCCGACATCGCGTGATTGAGTGCGATGGTGAGATCGTCAATGCGCCCCCGCAGCGCGTCTGTCGAATATGTGACATCCCGAACGGGGATGGGCACTGTCATGGCAGCGACCTCATTTCCTGTGCCAACATCCGAGCGGAATCCCGTAACCACCGAACTTCGGCATCGTACGCGAGTCTCGCCGGACCCCACCACTCGTCGCGGTTGAGAGACCAATCCAGCGCTTCAGCCACTCGGTCCATCTCGGTCGCAGGACCCAACGGTGCGGAAATGTTCATTACCTCAGTGTTCCGAACCGTCGGACCCACCGAGCTCCTCGCGAACAACATTGTGGAGAGGGTAGTGATTGTCCCGTGGCTGGGGACAAAATCTGGGAGAATAGAGTCATGGCGCTCTCCCCACAACCGCTCAGCCCCCTCGACGGACGATACGCGGCGGCGGTGTCGGAACTCAGCCAACACCTCTCGGAAGCCGGCCTAAACCGTGCGCGAGTTCACGTCGAGATCGAGTGGCTGATCCGGTTGGCCGAGGAAGGACTATTCGGCGCACACCTTTCTGGTCGCGAAATCGCGTCACTTCGTGACGTCGCTGCAAATTTTTCGGACGCGGACGTTGCTCGCATCGCCGAATTTGAGGCCACGACTCGTCACGACGTCAAGGCCGTCGAATATCTCGTTCGCGAACACCTTGAACGGCTTGGACTGGGTCGCATCGCAGAACTGACTCACTTCGCGTGCACAAGCGAAGACATCAACAATTTGTCATACGGAATCACTCTCACCGCCGCGATTCGAGACGTCTGGAGTCCGGCGATCCACACGCTGCTCAAGTCCCTCACCGATCTTGCGACCGTCGAACGCGACACCCCGATGTTGTCGCGAACTCACGGTCAGCCCGCGACCCCGACGACGTTCGGTAAGGAAATCGCCGTCTTCGTACACCGGCTGCACCGGGTTGTGCGCAACATCGACGCGTTGCGCCTCACCGGCAAGTTCTCGGGAGCGACGGGGACGTATTCGGCACACGTTGTCGCGGCGCCCACGGCGGACTGGCCACGAATCTCGCGTGACTTCGTCGAATCGCTCGGCCTTGACTGGAATCCGCTCACCACTCAGATCGAGTCGCACGACACCCAGGCGATGCTGCTGTCCCAGATAAGCCACGTCAACCGGATCCTGCACAACCTCTGCACCGACATCTGGACGTACATCTCCAACGGTTTCATCACGCAGATTCCCGTCAAGGGAGCGACCGGTTCGTCGACCATGCCACACAAGGTCAACCCGATCCGATTCGAAAACGCCGAGGCGAACCTCGAAATCGCATCCGCCCTCGGTGACGCGCTCGCGGCAACTCTTGTCACCTCGCGCATGCAGCGGGACCTCACTGACTCGACGACGCAGCGCAACTTCGGTGTCGCTCTGGGTCACTCGCTCCTCGCCATCAATAACATCGTCACCGGACTCGGCGAAATCGCGGTCAATCGCCAGGCACTTCTCGAGGACCTGGGCGACAACCTCGAGGTTTTAGGAGAAGCAATCCAGACGGTCGGGTACGACGTCAATCGACAACCCCTATGAACTCCTCAAGGATTTGACGCGGGGTAAAAAGCTGACCGCCGAAACACTCCGCGAGTTCATCGAGGAGCTCGAGATGTCGGACGAGGGCAAGAAGCGCCTCCTCGCTCTGACGCCGGCGACGTACACCGGTCTCGCGTCAAAGTTGGTCGACTTCCTCCGTTAGACGTCGTGCGGGTTGTTGTCCCGCTTCGGCAGTTGCGGTGTCATCGTCAAGACGATCATCGCTAAAACCAATATTGTGACAACGAAACCTCCGCCGGCGAACATGCCCGCCATCCGCACGTCATGCGTCACCATGAGCACGATCCCGCCAATAAATACTCCGGCGGTCAACGCCAATCCGATGAGCTGAAACGGCTTGCTTTTATCTTTGCGTGACACGGTGAAGTACTTTCTTGCCCGTCGACATGAGCATTTCTGACCGGCTGATTGCGGCGAATACCCCCACGATGATTGCCCACGCGCCGATTAATCCTGTGGCCATCGTCGAGTCCGTTCGCGAGGGGAACACAATGATCGCGAGAGCGAGGGCAAGTGCCGCCGACGTCCAACCCGCAAGCGGCTCCGAGCGAATGAACGCGCGTGCACATTCGAACAGTACGAGCGGGATCGCGAGTGACAGCGCCGACGCTGGTCCGATTGTTCCAAGAATTAGTCCGAGAGCCGACGCGCCGGTGAATATCGCGTTGATCCACCACACCGCCTTGGTGACAAGTGTTGTGCAGTCGTCGCGAACTGCAAGCGACACCGTTGAAATCGTGGTCAGCCACACAAGCCCGACGATGTTCCCGTGATTGGCAATGAACGGAATGAACAAGCCCGCGAGGACGAGAACGACGGGGCGCCCAAAGGCTCGAAAGTGCGGGGCAACGACGGGGGCGTAGTGTCGAGCCACGTGTGCAACAACTTTCGCGGCCCAGGCAATCCATGCGGAAGTGACGAGCACCCCATGCCAGACTCGAACGGCAACGACCTGGATCACATGCCAAACCTGAACGGCAACAACCTGAATGACGTGCCAGATGCGTGTGGCCACAACGAGAACACGGTCGAGGAAGTCCAGCACTCCTCTAGCCTACGACGGTCGGTGCGAGGGTATTGTCTAGACGACCGGTGCCATATCGCTGAAGCGCGAGAATCCGCCCTCGAACAGGACCGTCACCGACGCAGTCGCGCCGTTTCGGTGCTTTGCGACGATGAGTTCTGCGTCATTTTTGGCGTCGCCGTCTTCGGCGTAGCGTTCACGGTGCAAAAGGATGACGATGTCGGCGTCCTGCTCCAGTGAGCCCGACTCACGAAGGTCGGACAGCATCGGTCGCTTGTCGGTTCGCTGTTCCGGTCCACGGTTCAACTGTGACAGCGCAATGATCGGGACGCCGAGTTCTTTAGCGAGCAGCTTAAGCGAGCGTGAGAATTCCGAGACCTCTTGCTGACGGTTTTCGACACGCTTGCCGGACGACATGAGCTGGAGGTAGTCGATAACAATCAACTTGAGCCCGTGCTGCTGCTTCATGCGGCGGCACTTTGCGCGAATTTCGACGAGCGTCAGGTTCGGGCTGTCGTCGATGAAGAGCGGCGCGTTGGCAAGGTCCGCCTGCTTCTGCGAGATCTTTTTCCAGCCCTGCGAATCGATGGTTCCATTGCGCATCTTGTTAAGGAAAATGCTGGTTTCCGCCGACAGAAGTCGCATCGCGATTTCGGCGCGAGACATTTCCAGCGAAAAGAAAACCGTCGGCTGGTTCGCCCTGATCGCGGCACTGCGGGCGAAATCGAGAGCGAGAGTCGACTTTCCTAGTGCGGGACGGGCCGCGATGAGAACCAGTTGACCGGGGTGGAGCCCATTGGTCAGGGTGTCGAGTTCGCGGAAACCGGTCGGAATGTCGATGTGTGCACCGTTGCGACCTGCGATCGCTTCCATTTCGTCGATCGCCGCGACGAGTGCATCGGAAACCTGAACCGCTTCATCGGCTCGAGCGGTGCGTCCGATGGAAAACACTTCTGCTTGGGCTTCATTGACGAGGTCGATCGGTTCGCCCTCCGCCGCGAAACCGAGCTGGGTGATGCGAGTGCCTGTCGTGACGAGTCCACGAAGAATCGACTTATCAGCAACGATCGACGCGTAATACGTGGCGTTCGCCGCGGTCGGAACAAAGGATGCGAGTTCGTGAAGGTATGCGGCACCGCCCACCTTTTGCAGATCACCCTGCTTTGCCAGCTGGTCGCCGAGCGCAATGGTGTCAGCTGGGTCACCCTTGGCGAAGAGCGTGATGATGGCGTCGAAGATGATTTCGTGCTTGGGAAGGTAAAAGTCTCGTCCCTTCACCACTTCCGAGACCTCGCCGATGATGTCTTTTGAGAGCAACATTCCACCCAAAGTGGACTTTTCGGCGGCGATGTCGTTCGGCGGAACACGGTTTTCTCCGGTTCCTTCTGGTACTAATTCAAGCTGTGGGCCGGCCATGGTCGCGCCTCCTTTTCTGCCGCTCAATCGGTGCGGGATTTCAGTATGAGTGGGGGCTACGACATTTGCTTTCGCCACGCCCACCCATCTCCCTGAACGCTAGAGAAGCGCCCTGCTGAATGCAAATGAGCCTGTGGATAACTCTGTGAGTGAATTGTGAAACACGCCGAAAAGAGTTGTGGAGAGCCTGTGGACAACTGTGGAAAACTGCCGGCGGTTTTTTGACAAAAGCGCTTCTGACCGCATGTTTAGATGATTGCTCCCCTGTGGGGAAAGTTGTTTAGAGTTCAGGTTGAACCTTTAACCTTTCCACAGCCGTGGTAGGCGAAAAGGATCGAAAAAGCGCCCCCGCTGCCAACGCAACGGGGGCGCTTCGAACGCTCGAAATGGTCGTTACTTCGCAGCAACAACCTTCAGTGCGAGGGTTGCCGAGACGCCGTCGTGAAGCTTCACGGTCGCCGAGTAAGCGCCGGTTGCCTTGATGGCGGATGCGAGCTCGACCGAACGCTTGTCGATCTGACCGAGACCCGCGGCCTCGACTGCTGCGGCGATGTCGGCGGTCTTGACCGAACCGAAGAGACGACCCTCAGCACCAGCCGAAGCGCGAACCGTGATGGTGGCGCTTTCGAGCTTGGTCTTGAGAGCAACAGCGTCTTCGTGCGACGCGAGCGCGCGAGCCGCGCGAGCCGCCTTGATGTCGGTCACCTGCTTTTCGCCACCGCGGGTCCACACAATCGCCAGTCCCTGGGGGACGAGGTAGTTACGTGCGTAACCGTTCTTGACGTCGACGATGTCGCCGGCGGTTCCGAGGCCAGAAACCTCGTGAGTGAGAATGAGCTTAGCCATCTGAATATCTCCTAACGGCCAGCGCCGGCGTAGGGGAGAAGTGCCATCTCGCGTGCGTTCTTAACTGCACGAGCGATGAGACGCTGCTCCTGGACCGAAACGCCCGTGATGCGACGCGAACGAATCTTGCCGCGCTCCGAGACGAACTTACGAAGAGTTGCAACGTCCTTGTAGTCAATGACGTCAACCTTGATTGCTTTTGCGGGGGGAAGCGCCTTTGCGCCCTTCCCGACGCGGGGCTTGCGGCGATCGCCGGTTGCCTTTCCTGCCATGGTGTGTTCCTTACGTTAAAAGTTGTTGGTTAGAACGGAGTCTCGTCCGCGGGCGGTTCGGTGTTTCCCCACGGGTCACTGGCCGCTGCTGCGGCGGGCGTTCCCCACTGGTCTCCACCGGTCGGCTGCGACCAGTCGGTGCTTGACGAACCGGATCCGCCTCCACTTCCGCCGGCTGCACGCGTGATGGACGCGGTCGCGTAACGGAGCGAGGGGCCGATCTCGTCGACCTCGAGTTCGATCGAGGTGCGCTTTTCGCCCTCTTTCGTCTCGTACGAACGCTGACGCAAACGGCCGGTCGCGATGACGCGAGCGCCCTTCGTCAACGACCCAGCTACGTGCTCGGCGAATTCACGCCACACGCTGGCGCGAAGGAAGAGCGGCTCGCCGTCCTTCCACTCGTTCGACGCTCGGTCAAACGTGCGCGGGGTCGAGGCAATCGTGAAATTCGCGACGGCAACACCGTTCTGCGTGAAACGCAGCTCGGGGTCGGCGGTGAGGTTTCCGATGACCGTGATGATCGTGTCGTTAGCCATGATGACTACTCGGCAACCTTTGCGATGCGAGCAACGGCTTCGTCAGCGCGAAGAACCTTGGTGCGCATGATCGACTCCGAGAGACGCAGCTGACGCTCAAGTTCGGCGGTCGTTGCGGGCTCCGCGGTGAAGTTGACGACGGCGTAGACGCCCTCGTTCTTCTTCTGGATTTCGTAGGCAAGACGACGACGTCCCCAAACGTCAACGTTGTCGATCTTTCCGCCCTGTGCGGTGACGACGGCAAGGAACTTGTCGAGCGTCGGCTGAACGGTGCGGTCATCAACCTCGGGGTTGAGGATCACCATCAGTTCATAAGGATGCATGAATAACCCACCTCCTCTGGACTCAGCGGCTACAGACTTTCTGCAGCAGGAGGGTATTGCTTCCAATCGTTGCCGCGAGGGCAACCTGTCAAGAATAGCCGAGTCCGGCGGATTAAGCCAAGTCGCGCTCGGCGGCCCACGCGCGCAAGCGCCTTTCGGCTTCCTCTTCTCCCAACGGACCTTCGTCGAGTCGAAGTTCGAGCAGGAAGTTCCAGGCCTCTCCCACCGCGCGACCGGGCTTGATGCCAAGAAGTTTCATGATCTGTTCGCCGTCGAGGTCGGGGCGGATCGCGTCGATTTCTTCACGCTCACGAATGTCGTCGATTCGGCGTTCAAGATCGTCGTACGCGTCGCCCATCGCTTTGAGTCGGCGTTCATTTCGAGTCGTGACGTCGCTGCGGACGAGGATGTGGAGTCGGTTCAACTCCTCGCCCGCGTCCCTGACATAACGGCGAATCGCGGCGTCAGTCCACGCCCCCTCGCTGTAACCAAAGAAACGCAGGTGCAGCCGGATGAGATTGGTGGTCCGCGCGATTGTCTCGTTGTCGAATCGGAGCTCGGTCAAACGCTTCTTGGCCATGCGGGCGCCCACGACGTCGTGGCCATAAAACGTCACCGTCTTGGACGGCTTGTCGAACGAGCGCGTGGCAGGCTTTCCGATGTCGTGCAGCAAGGCCGCGAGTCGACCGATGACGTCCGGCGCCTCGCCCGGGTTGCGTTCCTTCTCAAGCGCAATTGATTTCGTCAAAACCTTGAGAGAGTGTTCGTAAACGTCCTTGTGGCGACCGTGTTCGTCGTGTTCGCGGATCAGTGCCGGCAGCTCGGGCAGAACAATGTCGCAGAGCCCCGACTCGACGAGGATGCGGATTCCCGGAATCGGGTCGTCGGCTTCGAGCATCTTGATGAGCTCGTCGCGAACGCGCTCCGCCGAGATCATCCGAATGGATTCGATGCTCGCCTGCAGCGCATCGGCGACGTCGCCGGCGAGTTCCATCCCCAGCTGAGCGACGAATCGTGCGGCGCGCATCATGCGCAACGGGTCGTCCGCAAAGGACACCGTCGCGGCGCTAGGAGTTCGCAGCACTCCGGCCGCGAGGTCGGCGAAACCGTTGCTGGGGTCAACGAGTGTCAACCCGGGAAGTGTCAGCGCCATCGCGTTGACGGTGAAGTCTCTGCGCCGCAAGTCGTCTTCGATCTCCGTGCCGAAGGCAACAGTCGGCTTGCGGGTTTCGCGGTCATATTCGTCCGCGCGATACGTCGTGACTTCGATGCGTTCACCCTCGACCAACGCGCCGATGGTTCCAAAGGCACGACCGACGTCCCAGGTGGTCGCGGCGATTGGGGCAAAGATGGCGAGCATCTCGTCGGGCGTCGCGTTGGTCGTGAAGTCGAGGTCGTTGACCGTTCGACCAAGGAACGCGTCGCGGACTGGGCCACCGACGAGAGCCAGTTCCCTACCCGCCGAGTCGAAGGCGGCGGTCACGCGCGCGACGGCGGGACTCGCGGCCAGAGCCGTGAGTCGTGCCATGGCATCCACCACGCTCTCCATGAACACAAAGTCTAGACTGAGGGGCATGTCGTCGGCCGTGAAACTGCGCGTTGCTGCGCTTCGATTCCTCGGCGCGACAATCTTCGGCGCTGTCGTGGCCGGCGTTTCTGCGGCTGGTTCCGTCGCGGCTCCGACAACCACCGTGTCTGTGCTTGTCCCGATTGTTTCCGACACGGGCGACGGACAACTCCTCGGCCCCGACGAGCTCGAATCGGAGACATCCGCCGACGGAGACTGGACGCTGCTCACCGACTCCGCGACTCGACACGGATTCACGGTTGCACTTGATTCGCGCATCGTTGCGAGCATCACCGCACTCGGAAATGATGCTCCCGCATCTGCCGTCGACTGGCTCGAGGACGTGACGGCGCTCGACCCACTCCTTTTGCCGTGGGGCAATGCCGACATCTGGGCACTCACCCCAACCAACTCGACCGCCTTCTCGGCGACGCAGTTTGGTGAACTCGCCGGCGTCGAGTCAACCGACATGGTTGTGTGGCCGAGTGGGTCCGTCATCCGAGGCGACTCAATCATGTTGACCTCAACCCGCGGATTCAGTCGCGTGATTGTTGGCGATGATGTTCTCGCCGGCGGATTCGACGCGCAATCGAGTGCGATCCTTGCCGATGCGATCGCCCCCGACTCCACAACTCACGCACAGGCGGGTGCCGTCGCGGTCGTCGCTGCACACACGAGCGGATCCGCGATTGTGTTACCGGCCGATCCCGCGAACCTCGACGCGTCGAAAGCGCGCGACCTTTTGGACTCCCTTGCGCGTGCTGGAACGCGAATAGCGCGATTCATCCCCGTCGTGGTGAACTCCACACACACACCGTTGCGAACGGTGGATGGTCCCGATCAATTGACGGAGTTGCTGGCGGCCATCGACGCCGATCACGAGCGTGCTGCCCTGATCACCGACCAACCGGACGAGTTGATTCTCGATCGGGTGAAATCGCTCGCGGTCGTTGCGCGAAATGTTGCCGCGCCCGAATTTGAGTCGGCCGCGTCCGCATTCCTGGCTGACACGAACTGGCTTGCAGGTCTCGTATCAATTTCGCTCGCGACGGAATACACGGTTCTGTCGAATACGGCGGAAGTTCCGGTCAGCGTCAGCAACGACTCGCTCGCGACGGTCACCATCGACGTCCACGTTCGATCGACGTCGGGAATCGTTCAGGTCGAACTGCCGAGCCAGTCCGTCACCATCGAACCACAATCCAACGTGCGCATCACCGTGCCGATGACCGCGGTCGCAAACGGGCGAACCGCGCTCGTCGCCAGCCTCAGTGACGCGAGCGGCGGTGCCATCGGAAACCCGGTGACGTTCCCGATTGAGGTTCAGGCCCAATGGGAAATCCTCACCGTGGTGGTGTTTTTCGGTAGCGTCGTCGTCATCATGACGATCGGAATCCTCCGCACCATTCGTCGACGACGAGCCTCCGCATGAGCATCGGCCGATCAAGCCTGCTCCTCGCCTCGGGGACGGTTGTTTCACGAATCCTCGGATTCATCAACGCGGTCGTTCTCGCACGGACGCTCGGGTTGGTCGGTTCGGGTGCCGACGCGTTCGCGCTCGCCAACCAACTCCCCAACAACATTTACGCAATCGTGGCAGGTGGAGTTCTCTCGGCCGTCCTCGTCCCGCACATCGTCAAGTCGGGACTGAACAGCGACGGTGGTGTGAAGTACATCAACAAACTCCTCACGCTGGGGATTTCGTTGTTCGCTCTCGTCGCACTCATCGCGACAGTGGCTGCACCTCTCTGGGTCGGTCTGTACGCACAACAAAGTTCAGGGGCGGGTGAGCTCGGTTTCCGCGAGGCCGACATACGACTCGCGGTCGCGTTCGCGTGGTGGTGTCTGCCGCAGGTGTTCTTCTACGCGATCTACAGCCTTCTGGGTGAAGTTCTCAACGCGAAGGAACTCTTCGGTCCGTTCACGTGGGCCCCGGTCCTCAACAACATCGTCGCCATCGGCGGAATGGTGTGGTTGTCGACCGTGTTCTCGGGTTCGGTGTCGACCGCCACCGACTGGGGAGCCGGAGAGATCTCCATCCTCGCGGGCACTGCGACTGCGGGCGTTGCTGCTCAAGCACTGATTCTGTTCTTCTTCCTCGGACGCGCGGGAATTCGCTATCGTCCCGACTTCCGATTCCGCGGTGTGGGGCTCGGAGAAACGGGTCGGGTCGCGGCGTGGACTCTCGGAATGATTCTCGTCACACAGCTCGCCGGAATCCTGCAGAGCAACATCGCCTCCCTCGCGACCACCAACGGCGACCCCGGACTCGCGGTGCTTCGATTCGGCTGGCTCGTGTTCATGTTGCCTCACTCGGTCGTCACCGTGTCGCTGGCCACCGCTTATTTCACGAGAATGAGCACGGACGTGCGCGACGGAAACTGGACGTCGTTGTCCACCGACATTCGCGAATCGCTTTCCCGCGTCGGGTTGTTCATGGTTCTCGCGAGCGCCGGTCTGTGGGTCACCGCGCCGTTCGTTGCACAGGTGTTTGACGGGTCGACGAACAACGGACTCGCGCCCGTCATTTCTCTGTATGCGGTCGGGCTGGTCCCGTTCGGAATTGTGTTCGTTCTGCAGCGGGTGTTTTATGCGCTCGGGGACACGCGCACTCCTTTTGTCGTGCAAATCGCTCAGGCGGCCGTGTTCTCGGCGCTCGCTCTGTGGGTCGCCACGGGCTCGACCGAGACGGTCGCGACGGGTCTCGCGTCTGCATTGAGCGCATCGACGTGGGTCCAGGCGTTGATTATGGGTGTTCTGCTGCATCGCCGTTTGGGCAAACTGTTTGATCGAACCGAAATCGCCTCACTCTCGACCTACGTGGTTGCCGTCATCCCCGCAATCGCCCTCGGACTGTTGGTGGGGAACGTCACTCACGGAGTGCTCGCTGCAGAATGGGGGACGGGAATACTCGAGGCAATCGTCAGCGGAAGCGTCGTTGCCGTCGTCATGACGGCCGCGTACATGATGGCTCTGCTGGTGCTTCGAAATGACACCGCGACGAGCGTTATCGCGCCACTTCGAAACCGGGGGAACAACCGCGCCTAGACTGGACTTCTGATTGTTGTCGGAAGGAAACGCTGTGCGTGATCTTGTCATTATCGGTTCCGGGCCCGCCGGGTACACCGCCGCGATTTACGGCGCGCGTGCGGAGTTGAAGCCCCTCGTGATTGCGTCGAGCGTTGCAATGGGTGGCGACTTGATGACGACGACCGAGGTCGATAACTTCCCCGGTTTTCCTGAGGGCGTTATGGGTCCGGATCTCATGATGAGCATGCAATCCCAGGCTGAGCGTTTCGGTGCGGAACTCCTGTTCGACGACGCGACGAAACTCGAACTCGATGGTCCCGTCAAAAAGATCACCGTCGGAAATGGCGACGTCATCGAAGCAAAGACGGTTGTGCTGGCGATGGGGAGCGAGTACCGCAAACTCGGCCTTGCCGATGAGGCACGCCTTTCTGGTTTCGGGGTTTCATGGTGCGCGACGTGCGACGGCGCCTTCTACCGAAATCGCGCGGTGGCTGTCGTCGGCGGCGGCGACTCGGCGATGGAGGAAGCAACCTTCCTCACCCGATTTGCAGACACGGTGTACATCGTTCACCGAAGTGACAATTTCCGCGCTTCCGCTGCGATGCTGTCGAAAGCGCAGGCTGACCCCAAGGTTCAGTTCATCACGGGTGCTCGCGTGACGGGAGTGCTCGGCGGTGACACCGTCGCAGGGATAACGCTGGAGAACACTGACGGAAGTACCCGCGTCCTCGATGTTGAGGGGCTGTTCATCGCGATTGGGTCGGACCCGCGCACCTCGCTCGTGTCCGATCAGGTCACGCTGACATCCGAGGGAAACATTGCGGTTGACGGGCGCTCGTCGCGCACCAACATCCCGGGTGTTTTCGCGGCGGGTGACATCATCGACCCGACTTACCGCCAGGCAATCGTCGCCGCAGGCTCCGGAGCCGTCGCCGCACTCGACGCCCAGCACTTCCTTGAATCCGGCTCTCACTAACGCTGGATAGAATGGTGTCCACACACCGTTGAGAGGACACTCATGAGCGCCGCCCGCGACGTCACCGACGCAACTTTCGCTGCCGAGGTTTTACAGAATGACAAGCCCGTCATCGTTGATTTTTGGGCACCGTGGTGCGGTCCGTGCCGTGCGGTTTCGCCGATTTTGGATGCCATTGCTGAGGCTCACGCCGACAAGATTGACATCGTGAAGCTGAATGTTGATGACTTCCCCGAACTCGCTGCTCAGTACAGCATCATGAACATCCCCGCGATGAAGGTGTTCAAGGGCGGAGAGGTTGTAAAGACGGTCGTCGGCGCCAAGCCCCGCCCCGCACTCGAGCAGGACCTCGCTGAGTTCATCGGATAGTCCGAGCCGCCTATGACGAGTGATCTTGGCGGCACCACACTCGACAACTGGCGTGACCATTACGCGGCACGTACAGCGGGGTTGAGTGTTTCCGAGGTGCGCGCTCTTTTCGCCGTGGCTTCTCGTCCAGAGGTCGTCTCCCTGGCGGGTGGAATGCCCGCTGTGTCTGCTCTCCCGCTCGATCTCATCGGTGATTCAATACAACGCGTGATGTCCGACGCGGGTCCTGTCGCATTGCAATACGGGTCCGGTCAGGGACTTCCCGTGCTCCGAGAACAGATCGTTGAAATTTGCGCGATTGAGGGTATCGACGCCAGTGCCAACAACATTGTCGTGACGACTGGGTCGCAGCAAGCCCTTGACCTCATCACAAAGTTGTTCATTGACGAGGGTGACGTTGTCTTCGTTGAGAGCCCCTCCTACCTGGGCGCTCTCGGGATCTTCCGTTCCTACCAAGCGGACGTGCGGCACGTCGATACCGACGCAGACGGAATGGTGCCGGAGGCCTTGGAGGCGGAAATCGCTCGCGCCACGCGCGACGGCAAACCGATGAAGTTCCTCTATCTCATCCCCAATTTCAACAACCCGTCGGGGGTGACACTGTCGGCCGAGCGCCGGCCGAAACTTATCGAGATCGCGAAGCGCCACAAGATTCTCATAATCGAAGACAACCCGTATGGACTTTTGTGGTTCGATCAGCCGGCTCCTCTCGCGATGCGTTCAATCGAAGAGGACGGGATTGTCTATCTCGGGTCGTTCTCGAAAACCTTCGCCCCGGGTTTTCGTGTTGGATGGGCGCTTGCTCCTCACGCGATTCGGGAAAAACTCGTGCTCGCGTCGGAGTCCGCGATTTTGTGCCCGAGCGCAATGACTCAACACATCATCAGCGACTACTTTGCTCGAGCCGACTGGCGCGGCCAGATAGATACGTTCCGGGGCATATATCGCGAACGTCGTGATGCAATGCTCGGCGCTCTCGACGAATTTCTCCCCGGTTTTCATCGCACCGAACCGAACGGCGGCTTCTACGTCTGGCTGACATTGCCGGAACACCTTGATTCAAAGGGCATGCTTCCCCGGGCGGTCACGGAACTTGTCGCCTACACACCGGGAACCGCGTTCTACTCGAACGGTGGCGGTCGCGACAAAATCAGGCTCGCGTTCTGCTACCCGACGCCCGAGAACATCCATGAGGGCGTTCGCCGATTGTCGGATGTCATTCGCCAGGAATCGGAACTGTACGACACATTCCAACCGGCCGCGCCTTCACGTGTTGCCGACGACCACTTCCAAAGCCCGCCGCCGGATCTCGCCTAAGGAGCCGCCATGACCGCATCACCCACAGTTCTTGTTCTCGCCGGAGGCATCTCCCATGAGCGCGAGATCTCGTTGACCTCGGGTCGATTGCTGGCGGAGACGCTGACGCGTCAGGGACTCACCGTGTCCGTTCGCGACTCGGACGCAAGTCTTGTCCCCTTCCTCAGTTCCGCGAGGCCCGATGTGGTGTGGCCGGTGTTGCACGGAGCCAGCGGCGAGGACGGCTCGTTGCTGGGATTACTCGAAGTTTTGGGCATCCCCTTCGTCGGGTCGAGCGCCGAAGCAACGCGGCTCGCGTGGGACAAGCCTTCTGCGAAAGCAATTGTTTCACGTGCGGGATTGTCGACTCCGTCGTCGCTAACACTCACCCGCGACGCCTTCCGCGAACTCGGAGCTGATGGAGTTCTTACCGTTATCGACAGTGACTTCGGCTTCCCCGTCGCGGTCAAGCCTGCTCGTGGCGGCTCGGCGCAGGGCGTCAGCCTGGTGTCCAGCGTTGACGCTCTCCGAACGGCGCTCGTCCACGCGTATACCTACAGCGACATTGCGATCATCGAACGACAGGTCGTGGGCACCGAGGTGTGCGTCACCGTCATCGACAACGGCGATGGGACGCACCGGGCGCTTCCCGTCGTGGAGATTGAACCTCTCAGCGGGTTCTACGGGTTCGAAGAGCGTTACAACGCGGGTGAAACTCGCTTCTACGCCCCCGCGCGGGTTTCCGAAGCGATCGGGCACGTGGTTCAACACCGCGCACTTCGAATTCATGAAGAGTTAGGACTTCGCCACCTCTCGCGCATCGACTTCATCATCGATGCGCACGACGAGCCGTGGTTCCTCGAGGCGAGCGTCAACCCTGGGCTGACCGAAACGTCTACGGTTTCGCAAGCAATTCAGGCCGCTGGGCTTGACGCCGCGGACGTTTTCGCCGGGCTCGTTCGCGCCGCGGTTTCGTGACCGAGCAGAACGCAGAGCTGTCGGCCCCACTCAGTCGTTTTATACATTCCATTATTGGAATATAAATAAACCCGCGGTCAGAGCGGAATTAGTCGTCAGCGCCGACGCCCAGTTCGGACGCGATTCGATTGAGGTCGGCAACAGTGGCAAAGTCAATCGTGATCGATCCCTTGCTCTTGCCGAGCGCGACGGTGACGCGAGTGTTGAGCTTGTCTCCCAACTTGGACGCGATCGCGGCGAAGTGGTCTGCGCGTCCACCCGGCTTGGCGACGGGCTTCTTTGAGCCACCGGTCGAGCCGCCCATCAGCGCCGCTGCCGCTTCGGCTGCGCGAACCGACAGGTCCTCGTTGACAATTTTGTCTGCCAATTTTTCCTGAGTCTCGGAGCCCGACACCGACAAGATCGCACGAGCGTGTCCCGCAGAAAGGACTCCGGCGGCGACGCGCTGTTGCACCTTGATGGGAAGTTTCAAGAGTCGCAGAGTGTTGGTGACCTGGGGGCGCGAACGGCCAATGCGCTTTGCCAGTTCGTCCTGCGTGATCCCGAAGTCTTCGATCAGTTGTTGATAGGCCGATGCTTCTTCGAGTGCGTTGAGCTGAGCGCGGTGGATGTTCTCGAGGAGCGCGTCGCGAAGCATGTCGGCGTCTTTGGTGTCTCGAACAACCGCGGGGATGGCAGTGAGGCCAACCGCTTTTGACGCTCGAAGGCGGCGCTCACCCATGACGAGCTCGTACTTCGCGTCAGCGCCGGTTCCGGAGAGCGGTCGAACCACAATGGGTTGCAGTACACCGAACTCGCGGATCGAGTGTTCAAGTTCTGACAATTCCTCTGCTTTGAACTCGGTGCGTGGCTGGTTTGCGTTCGGAACAATCTGAGCGGGATCGATCAGCTGAAGGCGAGCGCCGGGGACCTCACGGGCTCCCTGCGATCCATCCTGGGGAAAGAACACGTCAACGCCGCGCTCGGTGACTTCACCTCCCTGCGTGGGGATGAGTGCGCCAATTCCGCGGCCAAGTCCTGTTCGCTTCTCTGCCATTTCAATACACTCCTCGTTGAGCGAATTCGAGCGCGGCTTCGCGGTATGCAACGGAGCCAGCCGAATTACGGTCGTAATCAATCACTGTGCGGCGAAAGCTGGGGGCTTCGGAAACTCGGACCGAACGTGGAATCACGGACGAGAACACGAGATCGGGGAAATGGCGTCGCACCTCGTCGGCGACGTCCCTCGACAAGTTAGTCCGGGGGTCGTACATCGTCAGCAGAATCCCCATGATGGAAACGCGCGGGTTGAGGTACTGGCGCACCATGGCGATGTTGTCCCACAACATCGTGACGCCCTCGAGAGCGTAGTACTCGGCCTGAATCGGAACGAAGACCTCGTTCGCAGCCGTGAGCGCGTTGATCGTGAGTAGCCCCAGCGACGGAGGGCAGTCAATGAAGATGTAGTGGGGCTTTTCGTCAACGGAGCCGAGGTATCCCTCGATCGCTCTTTTCAGACGTCCTTCGCGAGCAGACACCGCAACGAGTTCGATTTCCGCGCCAGCCAGGTTGATCGTGGCGGGGGCGCACCACAGATTCGGGTTCTCGGGACTCACCTGGACGATCGACGCAAGTGGCTCCGACCCGAGCAAGACCTCGTATGTTCCTTTGACTTTCGCGTGGTGGTCAATTCCCAGTGCGGTGGAGGCGTTTCCCTGGGGGTCAAGGTCGATGACCAACACGCGTGCGCCGGAGCTCGCTAACGCGGCGGCGATGTTCACGGTCGTCGTGGTTTTGCCGACTCCGCCCTTCTGGTTGGAGACTGCAACGATCCGGGTGTCTGGCGGTAACGGGGCTACGGCCTCATCGAGAGCGGCTCGACGGCGGGACAGGTCGAGGAGTTCGGACGCGAGGGGCGATGAGTCAGGGCTGTCCGTCACGCTTTCCTCCTCACGGTGTGAATAAATGATTGTGCAACATTCGGGTAGCTCACCGAATGTTTCACGTGAAACAATTCACGCGTCACCGTTCTACTGTAGCGGCGAAAAGGCGAGTCGGCTCCGCCACTTTCCCAACACCCAAGACCTTTACTCGCGAGCCTCGAAGTTTGTGCTTCGCGAGTATCTTTTCTGCCTCGATGATCTCCTCGTCGATCCGCTGACCCTTCAGCAACATGAGGTGTCCGCCATCGACGAGCAGTGGCTCGAGCCACGGGACAAGTCCCTTGAGTGCCTTGACCGCGCGTGCGGTGACAACATCGAAGGACCGCTTGTCGGGAAATTCCTCGGCGCGGCCGGTAAAAACCACAACGTTGCTGAGACCAAGCTCCGCGACCTGCTCGCGCAGCCAACGAGTGCGGCGTTCGAGCGGTTCTATGAGGACAAAATCGCAGTCGGGGCGAATCATCGCGAGCACTAGCCCGGGTAGCCCTGCGCCAGAGCCGACGTCGGCGACTCGGAGTCGTGGTCCCGTCTGAACGGATGGATCGCGATCCAGCTCTGGCGCGAGGAGCGCGCAATTGAGAAGGTGCCGCGTCCACAATCGTCCCGCTTCATCGGGACCTATCAATCCCCACTCTTCACCATGCTTGGCGAGGTTCGCCGCGTACCGACGCACTAATGAAATTCCGCCGCCGCAAAGGTCCGCAGCTTCTGCGGGTTCCTGTTCGACAGCAGAATGTTTCACGTGAAACTATGCGCGGCTGATGACCGTGTGGCGGTCAGCGCCCTCGCCTTCAGAGTGCGACGAGAAGCCGCGCTCAGAGACGAAGTCGTGAACGAGCTTGCGTTCGTAGGACGACATCGGCGGCAATGCGGCCGACTGTGCGCCGCCCTCAATGCGCTCGACCGCACGATCAACGAGACGCTCAAGTTCTTTAGAGCGTGCGTCGCGTGAGCCGGCGACGTCCAAGATCAGGCGCGAAAACTCACCGGTCGCTGTGTGCACCGACAGCCGCGTTAGTTCCTGGAGCGCCGAAACCGCGTCGGCCTTCGAAAGAACTCCAAGGTCATCGCTTTCTCCAGCGACGATTGATACATAGTCGCGACCGTTCGATTGCGAGATTTCGAGGTCGCCGTCGAGGTCCGCGATGTCCAGGAAGCCTTCGATGTAGTCGGCCGCGATGTCCGCGGGGTCCTTGGTTGCGTCAGTCATTATTTCTTTCCCTTTCCGCGCTTGGCGCGGTTCTTTCCGACGGGTTGCTGGCGCTGGGCCGGCTTAACCGCTTCGGCTTCCTGTTCTGCGGCGGGGGCCGCAATTCCCTTACGCGCATTGCGTTTCGCTTGGCGCTCTTCCCACGCCGCATAGGCCTCGGATCCAGGCGTCGGCATGTTCCGAATGACCACGAACTGCTGACCCATCGTCCAGAAGTTCGATACGAGCCAATACATCATGACGCCAAGCGGGAATGCGAAGCCGGAGAAGAGGAATACCAGCGGGAGGATGTACAGGAGCACCTGCTGCTGGCGATACGTCGCGCTCTCCTTGGTTGCCTGCGAGATGTTTTTGGCCATGATCTGGCGCTGAGTAAAGAACTGCGATGCCGTCATCGCAATCACCATGACGCCGGCGACAATGATGACCGACCAATCGCCGTTCGCGGTTGACATCGCGGCGTGCAGCGGTGCGGTGCCGAAGATGGTGGCCTTTCCGAAGTTTTGTGCGAGATCGAGGTTGAGGAGCCCGATACCCTCGATACCTTGAGCGGCGTTCGAGAGCGTGGTGAAAAGCCCGAAGAAGACCGGCATTTGCGCTAGCAACGGAAGACACGACGAGAACGGCGACGTCCCGTGCTTGCCATACAGCGCCATGGTCTCGCGGGTCATGGCCTCGCGAGAGAACTGGTCGCGCTTGCCCTTGTACTTCTCCTGAATGCGCTGCAACTCGGGAGCCACTTCCAACATCTTTCGCTGCGACTTGATCTGACGGACAAACAGCGGGATGAGCGCGGCACGCACAACGAGAACGAGTCCGACGATCGACAGAACCCAGGTCCAGCCGTCACCGGCGTCCATTCCCACAGCAGTGAGTCCGGTGTGGAATCCGACGAGCAGTGCCTCGATGACCCAGCGAAAGGGCCAGAGGATAATTCCGAAAATATCGGGCATTAGTGTTCTTTCTTCTTGGGTAGGACAAAGCCAAACCGCGAGAGGGGGAAGTTACCGTCCATTCTCGCAGGTACATCGTCGATTCCGCCACGCGACAGCGGGTTGCATCGCAGAATTCGCCAACCAGTCATCGCGCCGCCACGGATGAGCCCGAACTGTTGAACGGCGCCGAGCCCGTATGCGGAGCATGACGGATGGAATCGGCAGACTTGACCATACAGCGGCGAGATCGCTTTTCGCCACCCTATGATGAACGCGACGAGCGCGTTTCGCGGTAGTAAATAGAGGTGGTGGAATATCACGAGGCCCACCGTTCTGCGCAGGCCGTGAGGTCCGCACGCAGGTCGTCGAAGCTGGGTTTCAATCCCTCGCAACGGAAACGGAACACGATGTCCCCTTCCAGTCGACCGGTGTCGATCAGCTCGCGCGCTATCGCGCGGGTCCGGCGGCGGAGTGTGTTGCGAACAACAGCGTTGCCGCATTGTGATGTGACAATGATTCCCACCCGCGGTTCACCTGCGCCAATGCGGTAACCGATTAGGTACTTAGTAACACACTTATCCCCACGTCGAACCACCGAGCGGAAGTCGCCTGGTTCAACAATCCTGTTGCGGCGGGGAAGCACTAACGGACGTTAGACGCTGAGTTCGGTGCGTCCCTTGCGGCGGCGAGCAGCGAGGATCGCGCGGCCGGCACGAGTGCGCATGCGAAGACGGAAGCCGTGAACCTTCGCACGACGGCGGTTGTTCGGCTGGAAAGTACGCTTTGACATTGGATCTCCTCGGCTGGGTGCCGGACGCTTGAATGTTACTGCGCTCTGGGCGCAACCTGACAAGAATAGGGGAAATATCTCCACTCGTCAAACCGGGGGACAATTACACCGCGGTAGTTTTCCACAAGCAAAGTCCCGCTAGTTGTGGAAACTGAAATGTGGCTAATATGGTGACTTATCCACAAGCACGGCAAGTGAAAGACCCCATGTCAAACCCCCTCGAGTCCCTCTGGCACAAAGTTGTCAACGAGGTTGCTGGTGACGAGCAAATAACCCCGCGTCTCGTGGCCGTTATTGAGATGGCGGTTCCGCAGGGAATCATGCAGGAGACCCTCTACGTCGAAGTGGAATCCGACTTTGCGCGCGACATGATTGAGCAACGCGCTCGCGACAACATCCTCGCCGCACTGACGCGCCTGGCCGATGAGCCGATCACTAACTTCTCGATTGTGGTCAACCCGGCACTTCGCGACGTCGACGAAATCGACAACATTACAGCGGACATCCCCATCATTGCTCCGAACCCCGTCGCCATGGCGGTCACCGCCGGTGAAGCTCGATTGAATCCGAAGTACACCTTCGACAATTTCGTCATCGGTCCGTCAAACCGCTTCGCTCACGCCGCCGCGCTCGCTGTCGGTGAGTCTCCGGCAAAGGCGTACAACCCGCTCTTCATTTATGGCGGGTCGGGTTTAGGTAAGACCCACCTGCTCCACGCGATCGGCCACTATGCCCAAGGCCTGTTCCCCGGAGTGAAGGTGCGGTACGTCTCGAGCGAAGAATTCACCAACGACTACATCAACTCGATCGCGACGAACCAGATGTCAACCTTCAACCAGCGTTATCGCGAAGTCGATGTGCTTCTGATCGACGATATTCAATTCCTTGGTGGAAAAGACGCCACTCAGGACACCTTTTTTCATACCTTCAACACCTTGCACGAGCACGGCAAGCAGGTTGTCATCACGTCGGACGTTCCCCCGAAGCAACTGGTCGGCTTCGAGGAAAGAATGCGCAGCCGTTTCGGGTGGGGACTCATCACCGATATTCAGGTCCCTGACCTCGAAACACGCATCGCCATCCTCCGCAAAAAAGCGGCCGCGGAATCTCTGGGAATCGACGACGACGTTCTTGAGTACATCGCCGCCAAGGTTGCATCAAACATTCGTGAACTCGAGGGGACACTCATTCGCGTAACGGCGTTCGCAAGTTTGAACCGGGTGCCGGTGGATCTGGCTCTGGTCCAGACCATTTTGAAGGACATGATTACTCTCGAAGATGGAGATATTTCTCCGTCGGACATCATCGAACACGTCGCTAAATACTTCGAACTTTCTCTCGATGATTTGTACGGAACTTCACGGTCCGCCGCCATCGCCACCGCTCGACAAATAGCGATGTACTTGTGCAGAGAACTCACGTCCATGTCACTGCCGAAGATCGGCCAGTTACTCGGTCGCGACCACACAACGGTCATGTATGCAAATAAGAAGATTGCCGACCTCATGAAGGAACGCCGGTCGATTTACAACCAGGTGACGGACCTCACCCACATCATCAAAAAGGGTTCTCAATAATCCCAAGAATTTTCCACAGAATACGGATTTGAGGTGTGGAAAACTTTGACAACCATCTCTTGTTTGTGGATAACTAAATTTTGTGTCTCTGTCTTCCCTGGTTTTACGCTCTGTTTTCACAGGCTTCCAACAACTTTCACGACTGTAGTTATCAACGGGTAAGCGCAATTAACACAGTTATCCACATATCCACCGACGTTAAGATGACTACTTGGCTTAATGAGAGAGATCGAGAAATTTCGTTAACGAAACCGGTTGCACAAACGCGGAGTGACTGTGACACAATAAGAGACCGCACGAAAGTGGAAGGTTTATCGTGAAATTTCAATCGAACAAGGACGTTCTCTCGCAGGCCGTCATCTTCGTCACGAAACTGTTGGCCGCCAAGCCGGCAACAGCAGCGCTGTCCGGAGTGCGCATCGAGGCGGACGCTGATGGGGTGACCTTTGCCTCATTCGATCACGACGTGTCTACTCGGACGACTATCGCGGTTGACGTTGCCGAGCACGGAGCCGTTCTTGTTTCCGGCCGCCTGCTCTCCGACATCGTCACTCGTCTTCCCGGCGACACTGTCACGGTCGCCGTCAGTGATGGAAAGCTCATCGTGACGTCAGGGTCGGCCAAGTTCCAGTTGAGCCTCATGGCTATCAACGAATATCCGAACCTGCCCGAAGTCCCGCCGACGATCGGCTCATTCGATGGTGAATTGTTTGCCGAAGCAATCGCACAGGTCGGGGTCGCCGCACTGCGTGACGACGGACTCCCCGCAATGATGAACATTTCTGTCGAAATCACGAAGTCAGCAGTGTCGTTCACGGCAACCGACCGATACCGAATTGCATCCCGGGACATTCCGTGGACCGCAGCGGACGTTGACGACGTGATTCAGATTCTGGTTCCGGCGCGGGTCCTCATGGAGGCTGGAAAAATGTTCCAGACGGCGGACAAGGTTGAGCTTGCTCTCCTCAGCGGCGGTGAACGAGAGATTCTTGCCCTTTCCGTAGGATCAAAAATTGTCACATCATCACTAGCAAAGGGACAATTTCCGCGCGTGAGAGCTCTGCTGGATGAAAAGGGAGCCGGAGAAGGTTACGCAATCGTTCTAGCTTCTGATCTAGTCGACGCGACTCGACGCGTTTCCCTGGTTGTTGAGCGTGAGTCGGTTCTCAAATACACCGTCTCGGCCGAAGGAATCCTGCTCGAGACGCAAGCCGGCGAAAGTGCTTCCGCCTCTGAACTGGTCGACGCACACCTCGTCGGTGATGACGTTGTCGTCTGGCTCAAGCCCAAGTTGGTCATCGATGGTGTGATCGGCGCACACAGCGAATTCATTCGCCTCGGTTTCACCTCGTCATCCGAAGTCGGTAAGGCAGGACCGGTCCTTTTTACTGCTCACTCGTCAAAGGATTCAGCGAGCGTTGAAAAGGATTACCGTTACCTTATGCAGCCGAACTTCCTCGCCCGGTAGTTCATGAGGATCGCCTCCATCGAGCTGAGCGCGTGGCGAAACTATTCGCAGCAACGGCTGGATATGGCGACGTCGCCGACCCTACTCGTGGGCGAAAATGGGCAAGGTAAAACTAACTTCGTTGAAGCAATCGTTTACGCTGCGCTAGGTCGTTCGCATCGAACGTGGAGTGATGTGACCCTCGTCCGACAGGGCTCTGATCAGGCAATTGTTCGAATGAGAGCGGTCCACGGTTCGCGCACTCTTGACATCGACATTGCAATCGCGGCGAGCGGCTCCAACACCATTCGTGTGAACGGAAACTCAACCAAGCGTCGCGACTTAGCGCGCATGTTGCCTCTCGTCATTTTTGCGCCGGAAGATATGTCACTCATTCGCGGTGAACCCGAATTCCGGCGAACCTTCCTCGACGACGTGCTGGCGGAAACTTGGAATGGCGCCGCACACGATCAATCCGAATTCGACCGGGTGTTGAAACAACGAAACACCCTCCTGAAATCCATGAGCGCGCGGGGCGCCGAAATGGGAACACTCGACACCTGGACCGAATCGTTCATCGAAAGCTCAACAAAAATCATCATTGCCCGGCGTCGAGCGGTTGCCGCACTATCGCCGCGTTTTTCTCACCACTATGCGGCTATCGCGGGAAACGCCAATACAGCGGTGATGTCGCTG
>JBEGTE010000005.1:0-21007 GCA_041179605.1 Actinomycetota bacterium
TACAACCACTTGTGCGGGTCGACGATGAACGAGTCGACTTCGCCTAATCCGGCGAAGTGTTTTTTGGTGCTGGGAGCGAGCATGGCGGCCACACCGTAAGCGCCGTCGACGTGAATCCACACGTCGTGTGCGCGACCGACCGCGACGATGCCAGCGATGTCGTCGACGATTCCGTAGTTCGTCGTCCCGCCCGTGGCGACGATGGCGAAGACGCCGTCCCAATCGCCCTCGAGCGCCTCTTCGACGGCGGACCCGTATAGGCGGCCATCGTCACCGACGGGAATCTTGATGACGTCGACGTCCATGACGCGAGCGGCGTGGGCGATTGACGAGTGTGCTTCTTCCGACGCCGCAACGCGCCAGCGTGCGGGACGCGCAAGTCCCGCTTCATCACGTTTGCGCATCGCGTCAAATCGGGCGGCGACGAGCGCGGACAGGTTTCCGTTCGTTCCTCCCTGAACGAAGACGCCTCCGGCGCTCGACGGCATTCCCGCTTCTTTCGCGAGAAACTTGAGAACTTCATTCTCGGCGTAGACGGCGCCGGCCCCTTCGAGCCACGAGCCACCGAAAACGCTCGACGCTGAGACGATGAGGTCGAACAGGATCGACGCTTCGGACGGTGCGGTCGGGATGAATGAAACCTGCCCAGGGTGGTCGATCGACATCGTTGCGGGGGCGAGGATGTCGCCGAACAGTTCGAGAGCTTTTTCGCCCCCGACCCCCTCTTCGGTGACGGTGTCCGGCATCGCCGCGCGAAGGTCAGTCCACGATGCGCTGCCGTCGAGCGGTGGCGGGTCAAGTTCCATGCGCTCACGGGCGTACTCGAAAATCTTTTCGCGAAGCGCGGCAGTTGCGGCATCGTGCTTGTGCATGCGCATGGGGTCGTTCATGGTGGTTCTCCTGTGGGCCAATTCACCTCAGGTTACTGTTGAATCCCGGAATTTCGAAGATACGTTGCGCCAATCATCGTTAGTACGCAAGAAGGCTCAATATTGACGCCGATAAAGTATGGAAAATTGCGAGGAGCGGGTAAACCGCGAACTAGCGCGCGGTGATTGTGGCGAGCGCGGCGCGAAGTACCTTCCCCCGACCGCCGACGAATTCGGAATCAATCGATTCGCTGATCGCGTCTTCAAACGAAATCCAGCGAATGTCGAGAGCGTCCTGGCGTGGCTGGCATTCACCCGTCACGGCGACGACGTACACGAGCGACACCGCGTGCTGGCGTTCATCGACAAGGCGGCCGGGGAACGGAAAGTACTCGGCGACCGTTGCGGGTACGGGCGACAGTGGCAGGCGCGGGAACGCGAGTGAGCCGAGATCCTTCTCGAGGTTTCGCTGCAGGGCTTCTCGGATCGTCTCACCGTGCTTGACGCGGCCGGCAACCAACGCCGAACGCATCTCGCCGTATTCATCGACGCGGATGAGAACGCCGACATCCGTCACGAATCCGTTGTCGTCGACGCGAACGGGCACGGCCTCGACGTACACCATCGGAAGGCGGCGACGGATGTCATCGAAATCGTCGTCCGAAAACCATCCCGGGTCAGGAGTGCGCACATCGTTCATGTCGCTATTCTCACACGCTCGCCCGGCGAAAGCGGATACCCACCACAAGCAGAAGCCCCGGTCACAATCGTTGTGATCGGGGCTTCGAGGCTCAGTAACTAGTTACTGGCAGCTGTCACACTGCAGCAGGTCCATCGGGTCGACGGGAACTGCGTAGCCGCCAACGCTGTCGTTGTCGAAGTCCATACGTTCCTCCTGTGGTTCAAGGTTGTGGCGAAGTCGCCGTAGAAGAACACTATATCGCGGGAATGACATGAGTGTAGTTCCACTACATATTGTGGTCTTCGGCGTGTCGCAGGATGAACCCCCCGAGAAACCGCGCCGGCGAACCTGGGGAGCGGCGCGGCGAACCGAACGAACACACGCGACCCGATTTCGCGCGAGCGCCGTCAAGGTGCTAATCTCGCATGGTGCCTTTGTGCACGCGCCCCGATAGCTCAGTGGTAGAGCACTTCCATGGTAAGGAAGGGGTCGTCAGTTCAATCCTGACTCGGGGCTCGACCTTTTAGGTTGCGGCGGGGTAGCTCAGGTGGTTAGAGCACACGGCTCATAATCGTGGTGTCGCGGGTTCGAGTCCCGCCCTCGCTACCAAAAAGTCTTCCTACTTGACGTTCTTCTTCAGCCACTGATACGGATCGACCTGGGCTCCGTTGACGTGGATCTCGAGGTGCAAGTGTGCACCGGTTGACGTCCCCGTGCTTCCGACACGTCCCACATAGTCGGCGACTTTCACGACGTCTCCGACCTTGAGGTCGACCGACTTTCGTTCCATGTGCGCATAGACGCTGTCGAACGACATGCCCTTCACCTCGTGGTGGATGACGACCCAGCGGCCGAATCCCCACTCGTCGTTGTGAACCTCGGAAACGACTCCGTCCGCAATTGCGTAAATCGAAGAACCTTCCGGCGGGTCAAAGTCGAGCCCCTTGTGATACGTCGAACAGGCAGCACACGGCGCGACACGGGCACCAAAGCCGGACGAGATCGGGGCGACGTACGGGAACGGCCAGCGAATCGCGCTGTTGTTGTTGATGGAATAGCCCCAACTTCCCGAGCCGTACAGCTTCGACAACAGGTCGCCGTAGTTGCTGATTTTAAACTCACCCAGCGCAACAGTGGTGGCGACCTCGGAGTTCGCTGCGGTCGTCACCTCCTGATGCTCGCCCGTTTCGGTCACCGCATACCCCGGCATCGCCAGGTTGAACCCGGTCGACGGCAGCGTGAGTGTGACCATGAACGCACCGATGACGAGGACGACGAATCCCCGAATGCTGGCCGACCACGTTTCACGAGCCGCACGTCGCAGTGCCTGCCCCGCTCGCGGAACAAAACCGCGTGACTTCTTGTGTTCGCGTTCCGTCTTCAATCGAACCTTGCGGACCACCGAGTTGCGACCGCGGTTGCGCACGCCTCGGCGCGGCTTCGCGACGGGTTCGATCGGCGTCAACGTTGCAACGTCGGGGGCGGTGATGGCGGCGGTTGACCCGGACGGAGTGGTGTCGATGAACGGAATCGGTCCCGACGAATTCGTGGGGATTTCGCCCGTCGCGGTTGTGGACGCCTGAACCACAGCATCCGCAGCAACGGGCTCTTCCGGTTGCGGTGCGGTTGCCGCAATCGGCTCGATCGGCATCGTCCGATTTTCAAGGTCACGGAACAAGGTGGCCGCCGACACCGGTTGAGGTGCGTCCGCCTCCGGCGCATTCGCAGGTGCGTCAACAACAGCGACGGCTTCGTCGGGAGCGACGGGCTCCGGCACGTGCGATTCGAGACGCGCAGCTTCCTCCAGCAATCGACGCTCGCGTCGAGTCTGCGGCTGGATGGCGAATTCAGGGTTCGACGAATCGCCCGACGCGCTCTGCGGCGTGATTGGGTGATCGCTCACGAAACCTCCCGTGTTAACGGCTTCCCGCAAGTTTAGGCGAGCGTTCGCGAACGCGCCACCCGAGGGTTTCGCCGGGGAGGTCGGCCGTAGGTTTCATCCATGGACTTCTACATCCCCGTCATTGTGTGGCTCGGCGTCAAGGGGCTCGTCCTCGGCTTGCTTCTCTGGGCGATGGCTCGATATGTCATTAACTTTTACGAGCTGTGGAAGGGCCGCTTGCGGGAGGGCGTCATGGACTTTTTCGGATTCGACGTTGTGGACGACGACGATCGTCCCACAAAATAAATCCCCGGAACCTGGGGTGCCGAGGATTGTGTGGTGGATGAGGGATTCGAACCCCCGAATGCTGAGCAGTCTGATTTACAGTCAGATCCCTTTGGCCGCTTGGGTAATCCACCAGGTGCACTCCCACCCAGTGTGATCACCGGTTGAGCGCGCAATTCACAACAATACAATATGGAGCGAGGGGTTGAAAACCCGAGAGAGCGCAAGGGGGCAACGATGGCAAGCATCGATGACGTCGCCCGCGCCGCGGGAGTTTCCACCGCCACCGTCTCACGTTCGATGAGTGGACGTGGCGCAGTGTCCGATGCAACCCGCGAAAAGGTCCATAGGGCGGCGGCCGAGCTTGGCTACGTCGCCAGTGCAACCGCGGCGTCTCTCGCGAGTGGACGCAGCAGCAACATCGGGATTTTGACCCCGTACATCGACCGGTGGTTTTTCACCGAGGTGATTCGCGGAGCGCAGGAGGAACTTGCGAGCCACGGATACGACGTCACCCTCTACAACCTCGGCAGCGTCCCGGCTCAACGTTCACGCATGCTCGATGATTTCATCCACCGCGGCCGAGTCGACGCGTTCATCGCGATCGACGTGCCGTTGACGTCAACCGAAATCACGCGCCTTCACGACATCCACCGACCGATCATCGGTGTCGGTGGTGCAATTGCCGGTGTTCGCACCATCTCAATCGACGACACCGAGGTCGTTCGAATCGCGATGCGCCACCTGCTCGAACTCGGTCACACTCGCATCGCACTCCTCGGGGGTGGTGACGACGACGTCGACGTGTTCAAGGTCGCGTCCACCCGTCGAAAGACGTTCGAATCGGTGTTGCGTCAAGCGGGGATACCGCTCGCGTCGGGAATGATGCAGTTCGGCCAGTTCACCATCCCGTCGGGATACACCGCTGCGAAGAAGCTCCTGAACCAGTCGAACCGACCGACGGCGATTCTCGCCGCGTCGGACGAAATGGCGTTCGGCGCAATCATCGCGGCGCGGGAACTCGGCATCGCCATCCCCCACGACCTGTCAATCGTGGGGATCGACGGTCACGACCTGGGCGAGTTCTTCGGACTGACCACGATCGACCAAAATCCAATTCAACAGGGCAAGACGGCGGCGGCCATTCTGCTGGACGAAATTTTGCCCCACCGAACCGAGACGATCGACATCAACACCGCGCTCCCGGTCCGCCTGGTCCGCCGAAAGTCGACCGCGAAACCGTCCTCCTGACTTTGATGAATCTTTGACATTGGGCGTTTCCGAGTTTGGGGATGCGACCTAGACTCGAAACATGGCAGATTCATCGTTTGACATTGTGAGCAAGGTCGACTCCATGGAACTCGACAACGCCGTGAACCAGACCGAAAAGGAACTCGCTTCGCGATTCGACTTCAAGGGTGTTGGCGCGACGATCGAGAAGAAGGCAACGGCGGTGAACTTGGCGGCAAGTTCTGAGGAGCGCGTCAAGGCGGTGCTGGACGTGTTCGAGTCGAAGCTCATCAAGCGTGGAATTTCCCTGAAGTCGCTCGAGATCGGCAAGCCGTTCCCGTCGGGCAAGGAGTACCGAATCGAGACGACCATCAAGAACGGCATCTCGTCCGAGCACGCCAAAGAAATCTCGAAGATCATCCGTGAGGAAGGCCCGAAAACGGTCAAGTCACAGATTCAGGGCGATGAACTTCGTGTCTCGTCGAAGAGCCGCGACGACCTGCAGGCGACGATGTCGCTTCTCAAGAACCGCGACCTTCCCATCGACATTCAGTTCGTCAACTTCAGGTAATCCATGAAATTCATTCGCACAATCGGCGTCACCGCCATCGCCGCAATCACGATTGCGGGGTTCGCGGTGTCGGGCGCCGAGGCGGCATCGAAGCGAGGGGCGAACACGCTTCCCGCATTTGGCGATTTTGTCGCCGCCCACGGAACTGCTGCGATTAGGCAGGCGAACCCAGGAATTTCAGCGACAGAGATTGAATCGTTGTCGAATGACTCGACTGCGCGCGTTAATTCGTTCGGAAAGATTCTCTTCGTTGAAGGCAGAATCGACCCCGCAACTGTCGCTCCGTTGGGAATCACCGCAAACGTGACAACCATCCCTTTGGAAAGTTTTCTCTCGCTCAACAGCCGAACGGAATCGAGCAAGACGATTTTTCTTGACTTTGATGGCCACACCGTTCCCGCCGGTACGATTTGGGATTACCCCGAAGACTGGGGATTCGGTGGTTCACCACTTGTCGCGGGCGACTACCCCGCTTTCACCATGGATGGATCGGCAACATTCAATTCCACTGAAAAGCAGGCAATCATCAACGCGTGGGCGGCAGTCGCCGAGGACTACGCGATGTTCGATGTCAATGTGACGACGCAAGACCCCGGTCAGGCGGCTATCGAGCGCACCGGAACCGCTGACGCCAATTTCGGTACGCGCGCGTTGGTCACCCCCGGTAATTCTGAATTCAGTCCAGTCACGTGTGATTGCGGTGGGATTGCTTACACCAGTGTCTTCGACGAGTCCCTGGATACTTACACAGGCATCAATTACGGAATCGGTCACGACGAGTGGCAGCCGGCTTTCGTGTTTGTTACGCCGTCACAAGTCTCCGGTGACTCCGCCGCGCAAGTCGGAAAGTTTGTGTCCGACATTGCCACACACGAGGTGGGGCACAACCTCAGCCTCGTCCACGACGGTAGTTTCGGCGATGCCGACCACGATGAATTTTTCGTAGACAACAACCTCGACGGTTATGACGACGTAACTGGCGAAGTCCGGACCGAATACCTGGATGGATACAAAGATGGGAAAAACTGGGCGCCCATCATGGGTGCCGGTTACTACAACGGTGTCGTGCAATGGTCAAACGGCGACTACGAAACCTATGACGAGCAAGCCACAAATCCGGGTGACGACTTTGATGGCATCGCCTCAACCGGGCTCAGCCTTCTCGCGGATGAAAACTTCAACTCGAGCTCGACAGCGCCGTTGCTCAGTTACACCGCGCGCGACGGAGTAATCGGGTCACGCACCGACGTCGACTGGTACAAGGTCCAGGTGACCGCAGGGAACATCGGAATCTACTCGTACGCACCGACTCCAGACACCAATCTCGACACCAAGTTGACCCTGCTGGACTGGAGCGGGCTGGCGATTTTCAGCACCGATGCGTTGAGTGACGCAAGCGAAATCGTCAGCAGCAACCCCGCCTTGGACGGCGTCGGTAAGTATCCCGTTGCGGGAATGGATGGCATCCTCAACGCCACACTCCCCAACGGCACCTACTACATCAAGATCGAGGGTGTCGGCCGTACCGGGTCGTACTCGGACTACGGCAGTGTCGGCCAGTACTCGATCAAGGTGCGCAACGTCAGCGTCGGCGCCATTCCCACGGCGGGGTACCCGTACATCACAGGCACCGCTCGCCGCGGACGAACACTGACCGTGAACCGTGGAACGTGGACATCAGGAACTGCGCTGACGCAACAGTGGCTTCGTGACGGGACGCCAATCGCGGGTGCGACGGGCCGGACCTACGTGCTAAAAAGTGCCGACGTTGGCCACCGCATCGCAGTTCGAGTTCTTGGACAGTTGAGCGGTAAGCGTCCGGTGCTGCGCCAGAGCGCTCGCACAAGTTCGGTGACGAACTAGACGGTTTCACCGCGCGAGATGGCGATCATCTCGTCGCGCGGGACGACCTTGATGCGTTCGCGACCGGCAGCTTCGCCCAGGGTTTTCTCGAAATCATCGAGTCGGTGCCAGCCCTCGAGGTTCGTAAACGCGACGCCACGAGATTCGAGCAGGTCAACGATGGCTGACTCGCTCGCGTCGCCGGGTGACCACCACGAAGCCTGGTCCTGAACAAGATTGGAGATAGTTTCCATCGCGTCGGACTTTGTGTGACCGATGAGCCCGACCGGGCCACGCTTGATCCAGCCGGTCGCGTAGACACCGGGGACGACGTTGTTGTCGTCGTCCAGAACGCGACCTTCGTTGTTGGGGATCACGCCGTGTTTGGAGTCGTAGGGGATGCCGTCGAGTTCGGAGCCGAAATAGCCGACCGCGCGATAAATCGCCTGAATCGGGATTTCCCGGATTTCGCCCGTGCCGCGGACTCCGCCGGCGCCGTCCGATTCGGTTCGCTCGAAGCGGAACCCGACGACCTTGCCGTCCTCGCCAAGGACCTCGACGGGCTTCGCGTAGAAATGCAGGTGAAGGCGGCGGCTGGCTTTGCCCGTCTCGCGCTCGCGCCACTGATTCAGCACCTTGTCGATGACGAAGACCTGCTTGTTGGATTCGATTGCCGCACGCGACGCATCGTCGTAGTCGAAGTCTTCGTCGTACACGATCATGTCGACGTCGTTCATTTCGCCCAACTCGCGCAATTCGAGCGGGGTGAACTTGACCTGCATCGGTCCGCGGCGACCAAACACGTGAACGTCGGTGACCGGGCTGGACTTCAAGCCCTGGTAAACGTTGTCGGGGATTTCCGTGCTCAACAAATCGTCGGCGTGCTTTGCCAGCATGCGGGCGACGTCCAGCGCGACGTTTCCGTTTCCGATGACCGCAACCTCGCGCGCGGTGAGCGGCCATTCGCGCGGAACGTCGGGGTGTCCGTCGAACCAGCTCACGAAATCGGCGGCACCGTAAGACCCATCGAGGTCGATTCCGGGAATCGCGAGAGGGGCGTCTTTGGTCGCGCCCGTCGAAAAGATGACCGCGTTGTAATGCTTTTTCAGGTCGTCGAGCGTCAGGTCGGTTCCGAAGTTCACGTTGCCGAAGACGCGAATACCACCCGAATCGAGCACGTCTCGTAGCGCGTTGATGATCCCCTTGATGCGCGGGTGGTCGGGCGCGACGCCGTACCGAACGAGCCCGTAGGGTGCGGGGAGTCGATCGAACAGATCGATGCTGACGTCGAAAGGGCGGTCATATTTGCGAAGGATGTCCGCCGCATAAATTCCGGCAGGGCCGGCTCCAACGATGGCAAGACGAAGGGTGGACATTTAGTGTGACCTTTCGATGACACGTGATGCGAAACGAACCAGAGACTGCTTCGTGAGCCCATCCGGCAACGGTGCAAGAGCGTCGACCGCTTCCTGGCCCCAGCGCTGTGCGGTCACAATCGTTTCGGCGGTGAATCGACTCGCACGAAGTTCGTCGATGAGCACTTCGAAACGGGTGTCGTCATCGGCTGCGGCGGCGCTCTGCAAACCTTCGTCCAGGGCACGCGCATCGGCGTCAGGCGACTGGCGCATGTACAGTACGGGCAGAGTCACGACGCCGTGACGAACGTCGGTTCCCTTGACCTTGCCGGTCTCGCCACCGTCAAGATCGAGAACGTCGTCGATGATTTGGAACGCGACACCAATTTTTTCGCCGAACTCACGAAGTGGCTCACCGAACTCGGCTGGCGCGTTCGAGGTCATGACGCCGACCATCGCACTGGCCGCGATGAGCGAACCGGTCTTGTCCGCGAGAACCTGAAGATAATGCTCGACGGGGTCGACACCGTCGGCGGGACCTGTTGTTTCGTGCAGCTGACCGAGGCACAGGCGTTCGAAAGTTGATGCGTGAAGACGGACCATCTCATCGCCGAGCGTTGATGCCAGCGAGCTAGCGCGGGCCAGGAGCAGGTCGCCGGTGATGATGGCGATCGAGTTTCCAAACTTCGTGTGGGCGGTGGGAACTCCACGGCGAAGGTCCGCGTCGTCCATGACGTCGTCGTGATACAGAGTCGCGAGGTGGATGAGTTCGACGACCTGTGCGGCGAGCAAAACGTCGGGGCAGTTCGAGTCGCCCAGTTCGGCGGTCAGCAGTGCCAGCAGGGGACGAACCCGCTTGCCCCCGGCTTCGAGAAGATAACGAGCGACGGTGTTCGTGTACTGATCGCCGAAATGCAGGTTGTCAGCAAGACCCGCTTCGATCGCCTGCAGTCCTTCGTCGAGCCGCTTGACCAGTGCTCGCTCGTCAGCGGTTGACGTCATAGCGGCGCCGAGGCCGAAATTCTTGGCAATGGTCGTGACGTGGCTCACTGGTCTACTCCCAACGGTGCGCGCCCGCGGTGCAGGGCGACGACCCCAGCGGTCAAATTGCGGTACCCGACGTCGACGAAGCCGGCGTCGCGCATCCAGCCGCTGAGAACACCTTGAGTCGGCCAGTCCTCGATCGACTGCATCAAATACGTGTACGCGGCGGGATTCGAACTTGCCAACTTCGCGACGGAAGGCATGACCTTGTTGAGATACATCGAGTAAGCCCCGCGGACCAGAGCGTTAGGCGGAGTGGTGAATTCACACACGACGACTCGACCGCCGGGCACAAGTACTCGGCGCATTTCGGCGAGCGCGCGGTGCGGATCGTTAACGTTCCGCAAACCGAACGAAATCGTCACTGCCTCAAAACTGGCGTCATCGAAAGGCAACTGCTGTGCGTCACCCTCGACAAACTCGATGTCGGGATGGCGCTCACGGCCAACGGCGACCATTCCGGGCGAGAAGTCGAGAGCGGTCACCCGCGCACCCGCGCGGGCGATAGCGGCGGAGGACGTACCGGTCCCCGCGGCGATGTCGAGAACGCGGTCGCCCGCCGTGATGCCCAGAGCGCGAACGGTCGCGATGCGCCACAGACTCGACGACCCCAGAGACAGCAACGCGTTCGTCAGGTCGTAGCGCGGGGCCACGTCGTCGAACATTGCCGACACTTCATCGGGGTCCTTGCCCAGGTCAGCACTCGTCACGGTTAACAAGTGTATCCGCGCGGGCGTAGCCTTAAGTTGTGTCCCTCTCCATTCACGAACCCGTCGTCGTCGAATCGATGCCGACCGCACGTTTCGGTTCGCTGCTGGAGTTCGCGAGCGCGACACGGCCGACCTATTACCGACACGGTGGCGTTGAAATCGTCGGGATTGGCGAATACGCCCGCTGGGTTTCCAGCGGTCCCGGTCGGTTTGCAGAACTGGGGGAACGGTGGCATCAGGCACTTCAGTCGGTGGCCCCGGCTTTACGTCCGCACGTCGTTGCCCTCGGGAGCGGTCAGTTCGACCCAAACGGCCAAGCTCAACTCGTCGTTCCTCGTACCGCAATTGTGCGCCGAGGTCGGGATGTCTCAATCGTCACCATCGGGGAATTGGCGGGCATCCCGGAACCGACGCGCCGAACGATCGGATCTGCGCCCATCGTCGAATGGCCGCACATTGACTCGGTGTATCGCGACCGTGTCCGCGCGGCATTGAGCAGACTGGATTCAGAATTCGGCAAGGTCGTTGTCGCTCGCGCGATCACGGGTGAGGTCACCAGCGCTGGTGATGAACGCGCCCCTCTGCACTCCTTGACGTCCGAGTACCCGGAAACGCACATCTTCGCGCTCGACGGGTTGTGGGGTGCGTCGCCCGAAACGCTCGTGCGCGTCGACCACCGTCGAGTTTCGGCGCGGGTGCTCGCGGGTTCCGCCGCGCGCGGGTGGGATGCCCAAACGGACGCGGCAGCGGCTGCGGCACTGTCGGCCAGCCAAAAGGATCGTGACGAACACGAGTACGCCGTGAATTCCGTCGTCAGCGCTCTTGCGCCGCACTGTCGATCGATTGTCGGTGCCGCCAGTCCGTTCACGCTTCGCCTCGCAAATGTGTGGCACCTCGCCAGCGACATCACCGGAGTTCTCGGCAGCACGTCAACCGTGTTCGAGCTCATCGACTCGTTGCATCCGACCGCCGCGGTTGCCGGCGTTCCGACAGACCGCGCGCTCGCGACAATCGCGGACATCGAAGCAATTCCCCGGGATCGGTATGCGGGCCCAATCGGGTGGGTCGATGGCGCAGGAAACGGCGAATGGGCAATCGCCCTTCGGTGTGCACAGTGGCGCGACTCTCAGATCGTCGCGCACGCTGGCGCGGGCATCATCGAAGGATCAGACCCCGAGTCGGAGTTTGACGAGACGGAACTCAAGTTCCGCCCGATTCGCGACGCGCTCGCCGGCTAGTCGCGAGGCAAGACGACTTCGACGAGAGTCGGTCGCGTCACTTCGGACAGTGCCGCAGTCAGTTCGCCCCGAGTCGTCACGCGGTGGAACCCGAGCCCGAACGCACGAGCGACTCCTTCGAAGTCTATGTTTTGCGGTGTGCGCATCACGCGGTCGAAGTGGGTGCGGTTCGCCGTTTCCGCGACGGGCAGATCGTCAAAGATGCGCCCGCCGCCGTCGTTTCCGACAATGACCTGGATTTTGCCGCGGAGAGTCGCAAGTGCGCCGATGTCGTGTTGCGCGGCGAGGTCGCCGAGGACCACGCGCGTGACCCCGTTTTGGGTGGCGATCGGGTTGGACTGGGCGGCGGTTGCGATTCCTTGCGCGGTCGCGATGGTTCCGTCGATTCCGGAAAGCCCTCGGTTCGAGTGGACCCGCAGTGGCTTGCCGGGCAGGATCGAATCCGCGACGCGAATCAGTCGGGAGGCACCAAAAATGAGTCGGTCGTGCGGCCAGGTGACATCCCAGACGCCACGCACCAACAACTCGGGCGTGATGGGCTGGCGCTGAATCTGCATCTCGTTACGCGCAAACTCGGACCGTTCAGCATGGTCCTCGGCGAGACTCCCCTGCACATCGGCAGCAGGATCCGACTGTTCGTCATCGATGGTGATGCGGGACATTCGTGCCCACGGCAACGCCCACTTTTGGGCGTAATCCTCGCCGTTGCCTTCGACCGTGATGGTGTCCACCACGAGTGCGCGGGGGTTGGGGCGATACGGATGCGCCTCGGGCCCGCGGACCACAATGACGTCAACGTTCGCACGCGCACAGAGTGCGTCAATCGCGCGGGACAGTGTTGGTCGCCCGACCACGATGACGGACTGAATCGTGTCCGCGAATTCGGGTCGCGCGAGAAGACGTCGATAGTCCGTGACGAGGTGTGGGCCGAAGTGTGACCCGCTCGCGATTTCAGCAATGAGTGGCGCGCCAAGTTCGCGGGCCCATTTTTCGGCGCGGGCACCGGCGCCATACCCCGCGACGACAATCGTTCCGGGTGCCGCAACAACCCCGACCGAACTGTGCCCGGGAATCGCCTCGGGAAGTTCACCCTGCCGGACCGAGTCGTATGCTCTGGAGTCGATGTGCGACGACAGCGGCTCAACGAATTGAATATTCACGTGAATCGGTCCCGACTCGTTGACCGCTGCGGTGACGACTTCCTCGGCCCACTGCGTCCCGGAATCAACCGCGTCGACCCCGGGCGGCGGGATGTCAACGGTCTTGCGCGCGGCAACACCAAAAGCACCGACGTGAACAGTGGTCTGATTCGCGCCCGTCGTGCGCAAGACGGACGGACGGTCGGCGGTGATGACAATGAGCGGGATTCCCGCGTGGTGCGCCTCCAGAACACCGGGGTGAAGGTTCGCAACCGCTGTTCCCGACGTCACGACAATGGCGACGGGACGTTTCGTCTCGACGGCCAGACCCAGAGCGAGGAACGAGCCCACTCGCTCGTCGATTGCGACGTGAACGTTGAGAAGCTGGCGGTCAGCAAACGCGGCGGCAACGAGCGCAAGGGCCTGCGACCGTGAGCCGGGCGAGATGACAACGTCACGAATTCCGTGAGAGACGAGCCCCGACAGGAATGCGAACGCCCAGCGGCTCGCGGGGGCGACGGACTGATCAATCACGGGGTTGCCCCGGCGCCGTGCCGTCCTCGTCATCTAGTTTGCGAAGTTCCTCTTCGAGTCGCGCAATTCGTTCATCGGCGGTCTCGGTCTCAGGGACGCGAAAGTTGGGGTCGTCGTCCGGCGCGATGATGAACTCGCCCGAGGCGGACCGCCGCGTCTTCCCGAGGAAGAACCAGAGGATTGCACCGACGGGAGTCACAAGCACGACGATGAGGATCCAGAGGAATTTGTTGAGCGAACGGAATCGAGTGCGAGCCGTCAGCGCGATGTCGGCGATTGCGTAGATGTCCACAGCAACGACAACGACGCCGAGGATGAAGAGTACGCGTGCAAGCATGCTCAAAGTCTAAACCGCGGATTGTGAGCCTACGATGAGAGTTATGAAACCCTGGCTTCTGTACACCGTCGCCCGACTGGGGATATTCCTGGCCGCACTCACCGTTCTTCTCCTCGTGGGTACGGGCTGGATTTGGGGAGCTGTTTTTGCCAGCGCAATATCCCTCGCATTGAGCGTTCTGTTCCTCGGCTCACTTCGACAACGCGTCGCAGACGCACTGCAGGAACGAGTTGAGAAGCCCGCGAAAGATGCTGATTCAGAAACCGAAGACGCGCAAATCGACGCGGACTAGCTGAGGAACCCGCGCAACAGCGCGGCGGAACCGGACAGGTGATCGCGCATCGCGGCTTCGGCGTCTTCAGGACGACCGGTCAGAATCGCCATTACGATCGCTTCGTGCTGTGAATTCGAGTGTGCGATGTTCGGGGCCAACAGGGGAATCTCGTCCAGCAGCTCGTTAACCTTCACACGCGTCTGAGCCACCTGATTGACGAGTGCGTTCGAGCCCGTTAATTCCGCGATCATGAGATGCAGTCGCGAGTCGAACCGGCGGTAATCTCTCGGGTCAGCGGCGGCGGTGTCGGTGTGCGCTGTCCACAACTTTTCTCGGGCGTCACCCGACAGATCGGTTGTCGCCGCCTGGAAAGCTGCGCCCGGTTCGAGAACGGACCGCAACACCAGCAGGTCGTGAATTTCGGAGGCAGTGAATGATGTGCGAGGTGTCACATCACCATCTCGCCGGATGACGACGGGCCCTTCCGGGATTGCGTCGGCGACAAAGGTGCCGCCATACCGTCCTCGTCGAATCACGAGGTAACCAGCGTCAGTCAAGGATGCGATAGCGTCGCGAACCGTGTCGCGTGAGATCTCGAGCATCGTCGCCAATTCGCGTTCCGGCGGGAGCTGGTCGCCGGCGTGCACAAGTCCGAGTCGAATCGTGTGCAAGATTCGCTCGACGGCCTCTTCGTAGGTGTTGCCCCCACGAATCGGAGTGAGGAGCAACGACCGATCCGCCCCGACGTTCGACTGGTCGAGAGTCGTCGGGACGGACAGGTCGAGTTCATCCATCTGAATCAGAGGGGTGTGACGTACGCGCCCGAGATTCCACCGTCGACGAGGAACGTCGACGCGGTGATGAAGCCGGCGTCATCGCTGGCGAGGAAGGCGACCGATGCGGCGAGCTCCTCGGGCTTGGCGAAACGTCCGATCGGAACGTGCACGAGTCGACGCTGTGCGCGCTCGGGGTCCTTCGCGAACAGTTCGCGAAGCAAAGGGGTGTCGGCGGGTCCGGGGCAGAGCGCGTTGACGCGAATTCCCTGACGAGCGAACTGCACACCGAGTTCGCGGCTCATCGCAAGCACGCCACCCTTCGATGCGGTGTACGAGATCTGGCTGGTCGCGCTTCCCATGACGGCAACGAACGACGCGGTGTTGATGATCGACCCGCTTTGCTGCTTGACCATGTGACGAAGAGCAGCGCGGCAGCACAGGTAGACGCTCTTGAGGTTGACGTCCTGAACCTTCTGCCATGCGGGAAGTTCCGTCGTTTCGATCGAGTCGTCGTCGGGAGGCGAAATGCCCGCGTTGTTGAAGGCGATGTCGACGCGTCCGTGCAGTCGAACGGTCTCGTCGAACAGGTGGTTCACCTGCTCTTCGTCGGCGACGTTGACCTTGATGAAGGTGCCCTCGACCTCAGCGGCGGCGGCTTCACCCGTTGCGGGGTCGAGGTCACCGATCACGATGATTGCGCCCTCGGCGCGCAGTCGGCGAACCGTCGCGAGACCGATGCCGCTGGCACCGCCGGTGACGACCGCGACCTTGCCCTTGAGTCGTTGGGTCAGATCCATTTGTTCAATAGCCATGTTGAGTCCTTTCTCTGGCTAGTCGGTTGGGATGAAAACGTTCTTCTCTTCGGTGAAGTGAAGCGGTGCGTCCGGTCCAAGTTCGCGCCCAAGGCCCGACTGCTTGAACCCGCCGAACGGAGTGTTGTAGCGAACGGACGAGTGCGAGTTGACGGACAGGTTGCCGCTTTCGACCGCGCGGGACACGCGTAGCGCACGCCCCACATCGCGCGTCCAGATGGATCCGGACAGACCGAACTCAGTTGCATTCGCGATGGCGACGGCTTCCGCTTCATCCTCGAACGCGTGGACGGTGACGATGGGTCCGAAGATCTCGTCGGTCATGCACGGGTCGTCGAGCCCGCGCGACAGGGCGACAGTGGGGGCGAACCAGTTCCCCGGTCCGTCCGGAGCCGAACCGCGGAACACAACGTTCGCCTTATCGAGGAACGACTCGACGCTCGCCTTGTGGTTCGCGTGAACGAGCGGTCCAACCTCGGTCTCGTCCTTCGTCGGGTCGCCGACGACGACTCCCTTGACCGACGCCTCGAGCCCCTCCATGAACTGGTCGAGCACCGACTTCTGGACGAGGATGCGCGAACGAGCACAACAATCCTGACCGGCGTTTTCGAAGACCGAATACGGTGCAGTCGCGGCCGCCTTGTCGACATCGGCATCGGCGAAGACGATGTTCGCACTCTTGCCACCAAGTTCAAGGGTCACGCGCTTGATCTGATCAGCAGCGCCGCGCATGATTCCCTTGCCGACCTCGGTCGAACCAGTGAAGACGACCTTACGAACCGTCTCGTTGGTGATGAAGCGGTTTCCGACGACCGAACCCTTCCCGGCGAGGACCTGAAACAGCCCGGCGGGAAGCCCGGCTTTCTCTCCCAGTTCAGCCAGTCGAAGGCTGGTCAACGGTGTCCACTCGGCGGGCTTCAACACGACGGCGTTACCGGCGGCGAGCGCCGGCGCAAACCCCCACGACGCGATCGTCATCGGGAAGTTCCACGGCGTGATGATTCCGACAACGCCGAGCGGGTCGTTGAAGGTGATGTCGACTCCGCCGGCGACGGGAATCTGCTTGCCGAGAAGTCGTTCGGGAGCTGCCGAGTAGTAGTCGAGCACATTGCGAACGTGGGTCGCTTCCCAGCGTGCCTGACCGATCGGGTGTCCCGAGTTGCGAACTTCGAGTGCCGCGAGGGTTTCGATGTTGTCCTCGACTGTTCGAGCGAATCGGCGCAGCGCCTCGGCACGTTCAGCCGGAGTGAAACCTGCCCATTCTTTCTGGGCAACTCGCGCGCGCTCAATCGCATCGTCAGTTTGTTCGACCGTCGCGTGGTCGATCGTCTCCATCTCTTCGCCGGTCGCGGGGTTGATGATTGTGTAACTCATGCGTTTCTCCGATAGGTGGTGGCTGCTGTGGTGAGAGCGCGGAACAGTCGCGCGTCGGTGGTTGAGGTCACTTCGGGGTGCCACTGCACAGCGATTCCAAACGTGAGTTCGTCGACATCGACCGCCTCGATGACTCCCTCGGTGGTTCGAGCCGACACCGTCAGTCCGCTGCCGACTCGGTCGAGCGCCTGGTGGTGGTAGACCTGGCCCGTGACAGTGCCGTCTCCGTCAAGCGCCGTCGACAGAGAACTGCCCGGCGTCACGTCGAACTGCATCTCGGTGAACTGCCCGCCACCGAGCTGGTAGTTGGTGTGGCCGACAACGTCGGGAAGGTGTTGGTGCAGGGTGCCGCCCTTGAGAACGTTGAGCACCTGCAATCCGCGGCAAATCGCCAGCAGAGGCAGGTCGCGTGCGAGCGCAGACTCCAGCAACGCCGTCTCCCACTCGTCGCGAAGCAGGTCGGGCTGGTCGGTGTGTTCGCCCGGCTCCTGGCCGTAGCGTGCGGGATTGACATCGCGTCCACCGGCGACGATCAGTCCGTCCACCCCGTCGAGCACCCGTTCCGCCGCACCGGGTGCCGCAGGCTGAGGAGGCAGCAGAACGGCGACAGCACCGGTGTTGGTGACGCTCGAAAAATACATCGCCGGAAGAAACGCCGCTTCGACGTTCCACACGCCAGACGCCGCCGGTTGGCGGTACGTCGTGACGGCGATGACCGGGGGTTTAGAGGCGTTCAAAACCGCGAACACGCTCCCAGTCAGTGATGGCGCTGTCGAACGCGCGGATTTCGATTCGTGCCGCGTTGACGAGGTGGTTGACGACGTCGTCACCGAAAATTCGACGAGCGTGCTCGGACTTGTCGAACAGGTCCGCTGCTTCACGGAGCGAAGTGGGCACGTGCGGTTTGTCCGCTTCGTATCCGTTCCCCAGCGTCATGTCTTCGAGTTCGAGCTTGTTTTCGATGCCATACATACCCGCCGCAATCAAGCCGGCGACGGCGAGGTACTGGTTGACGTCACCGCCGGGCACACGGTGTTCGACACGCATTCCGTGGCCGTGCCCGACCACGCGCAAAGCGAGTGTGCGGTTGTCGGCACCCCATGCAATCGCGGTCGGAGCGAACGAGCCCTCGGCGTAACGCTTGTACGAGTTGATGTTCGGCGCGTAGAGCAGGGTGAACTCGCGCATCAGCGCAATTTGACCTGCGAGGAAGTGACGGAACATGTCCGACATCCCGCGATCCGCGTTCTTGTCCGAGAAGACCGCATTGCCTTTGGTGTCGCGGAACGAGATGTGGATGTGGCACGAGTTACCTTCGCGCTCGTTGAACTTCGCCATAAACGTCAGTGATTTGCCGTGTGCGTCGGCGATCATCTTCGCGCCGCTCTTATAAATGGAGTGGTTGTCGCACGTGACGAGAGCGGTGTCGTAACGGAATGCAATTTCCTGCTGACCAAGGTTGCACTCGCCCTTGACGCCCTCGCAGTACATTCCGGCGGCGTCCATGCTGACGCGGATGTCATGAAGAAGGGGTTCGACTCGGTTGCTGGCGAGCAGGTCGTAGTCGACGTTGTAATCGGTCGAGGGACGCAGGTTGTCGTACCCCTTTGCCCATGCCTCGCGGAACGTGTCGTCAAAGACAATGAATTCGAGTTCCGTTCCGACGAACGGGACGAGGTCGTGCTTCGCGAGTCGGTCGATCTGCTCTTTGAGGATGGAACGCGGAGCCATCGGAACCGGTTCGTGGTCGGTGGTCTGAAGGTCGGCCATGACCATTGCGGTGTGGGGGATCCACGGAACAACTCGCAGCGTCGACATGTCGGGAATCATCGCCATGTCGTTGTAGCCCTTTTCCCACGACGAGAACTCGTAACCGGGGACGGTGTTGTTTTCGACATCAACGGCGAGCAGGTAGTTGCAGCACTCGGCGCCGTGCTCGATCGCGTCTTCAACGAAGAGCCGAGCGGACATTCGCTTGCCGACGAGTCGGCCCTGAATGTCGGTGAACGAGATGATGACCGTATCGATGTCGCCGGCGTCAACCAGCTTCTTCAAGTCGGAAACGGTAAGCGGAGCGGTGTGTTCAGCCATGGGGCACTTCCTCTTCGTTGAGGTTGGATTTCTAACCATTAGACAACACCCTTGACGGGATTCTGTCAACACCCCTCCGCGAAACATGTGGAGTTGGGCGAAATTTCCACAAACCGCGAAACGCCCGAAAAATTTTTCAATGGTTGGTTATTGACATCTTTGCCACAGTGTGACCAGAATCACTTATCCACTAAATTGCCGTGACCAACGGTGGTCGCGGCGGGAAAGGCTACAACGTCGTATGTCTGAAAAATTGAAAGTCTCGGGTGTCTCGTACACCGAGCAAGGAAAAGAGTATTTCGAGAAGCGACAGCTTTCTCGATCTGCTGGAGTCTGGGGCCTATGGGGTCTCGCCATCGCGGCGGTCATCTCTGGTGACTTCTCGGGTTGGAACTTCGGAATCGCCGCGGGTGGCTTCGGTGGACTTCTCGTCGCCTTCGCAATCCTCGTCGTCATGTACTACGGACTCATGTTCGCAATCGGTGAAATGTCCGCAGCGATGCCGCACTCGGGTGGCGCCTACTCATTCGCTCGAAAGGCGATGGGCCCCTGGGGTGGATTCATCACCGGTCTCGCCGAAACGATCGAATATGTTGCGACCACGGCCGTCGTCGTGTTCTTCTCCGCTGCGTATCTCAACGGAGTGACCGCAGAACTGCTCGGGCTCGATCTCTCCGCAGACGGCTCGAACGCGATGTGGGTTTGGTACGTCGTCCTCTACGCCGTGTTCATCCTGCTCAACTCGCTCGGTTCGCACATCTCGTTCCGCTTCTCGATCATCGTGTCGATCATCTCGCTCGCAATCATCCTGCTCTTCTCGGTGATGGTGCTGGCTTCTGGGCAGATCGACTGGTCCAGCCTGTGGAACATCCCGGCAGACCCGGCGGTTGCCGGCTCGAGCTGGTTCCTGCCTAACGGAATCATGGGCATTCTGTTCGCTATCCCCTTCGGCGTCTGGCTGTTCCTCGGAATCGAAGAACTCCCCCTCGCCGCCGAAGAAGCTCACAACCCGTCACGCGACATCCCGCGTGCAGGTTTCTGGGCTCGTGGAACGCTCATCGTCACCGGTCTTCTCGTCATGTTCATCAACACGGGAATTCTCGGCGCCGAAGCAGCCGGTGCAGCCGGCGAGCCGCTCCTCGACGGTTTCCGCGCAGTTGTTGGTGACGGCTGGGCTGCCGTTCTCGGTATCTTCGCGCTGATCGGTCTGCTCGCATCGCTGCAGGGAATCATGTTCGCCTACGGGCGCAACATGTACTCGCTCTCGCGCGCCGGCTACTACTTCAAGGGCCTGTCGGTCACGGGCAAGAACAAGACCCCGTGGCTTGCACTGCTCGTCGGTGGTTTGATCGGTTTGGCAGCACTGGTGCTTCTCGACTACCTGACGGCGACCGACACCACCGGTGAAGTCAGTGGAGTTGCGGGTGCGATCATCCTCAACATCGCGGTTTGGGGAGCCATGCTCGCCTACCTGATGCAGATGGTGTCGTTCATCATCCTTCGCACCAAGCACCCCGAGCTCGAGCGTCCTTACCGTTCCCCGTGGGGACTCGGAGGGGCAACCGTTGCCGGTCTGATTGCGGCTCTCGCCTTCGTCGGCTTCTTGCTCAACGAAGCGTTCCGCCCCGCGATTTACGCCATCATCATCGTCTACGCGGTGTTCTTGCTGTACTTCGCACTCGTTGGTCGCCACAACCTCGTCATGTCTCCTGAGGAGCGCTACGCGGTTCACGGCAAGCACGAATAGCATCACCCGACGCCGGTGGGTTGGCGCATCTCGCCCAGCCCACCGGCGTTACCCTTGCTTCACCGGAGAAACACAGTGACAACACTCACACCGCTTGACCTTTTCACCATCGGGATTGGCCCGTCGAGTTCCCACACCGTTGGGCCGATGCGTGCAGCGTCCCGTTTCCTCGCCGAATTGCGCGAGTCGGGCGGGTTCGACGAGACCTCCCGTGT